>JAJFHW010000211.1 GCA_021775385.1 Hyphomicrobiales bacterium
TGCTCTTTCAAAGGAATGCCTAGCTTCTCGTAAGTAGCTAATAGTTCGGGGTCAACCTCATCAAGGCTTTTTGGCCCTTCAGTAGATTTAGGAGCTGCATAATAATATAGATCTTGAAAGTTAGGTTTTTCATACTCAACCTTCGCCCACTCAGGCTCTTTCATTGTCAACCAGCGTTGATAAGCATCCAGACGCCATTCAAGCATCCACTCAGGTTCATCTTTTTTATCAGAGATAAATTTGACAATATCTTCACTCAAACCTTTAGGCGCTTTGACCGTTTCAATATCGGTCGTAAACCCATATTTATATTTTTCTAATTCGAGCTCTTTAACGTGATCGATTGTTTCTTTTACAGCTACCATAATTGCCTCCAATAGGCCGTCTTATTATTAATATTTAAAATCAAACTTCAAAAAACTACATTCTTCAAATGCACCAATTACTTCGTGCCGGTTGCTAGTGAGCAACTTAAGGAACACTAAAAAGTGCATCTGAAGCAAACCTTGCGGATGCTTTGTGGGCACTTGAAGCAAAAAACTAAGACAAAAACACTCTGCTTATGCGGCGTGCCCCCTTTTCTTGGCACGAGTATAAATACCCTCCCAAGCTTTTAAAAAACTACCCACATCATCTTCGTCACTTCCCCATCCAAGGGAAATTCGAAGTGCTGCAAAACTAAGGTTCTCCTTAACAGCCATCGCTTTCAACACATGCGAATGGTCAACCTTGCCAGAAGAACATGCCGAGCCTGAGCTCACAGAGATATTCATTAAATCTAATTGAATAACTTGCGTTTCCGCTGAAAAGTCGGGCACTGCAAAACAACAAACGTTGCCCAATCGAGACACATTTTTACCAAACACAACAGCATCTGGAGATATTTCTAACAATCCAACCTCAAGCTGATCGCGCAATTCTCGAATGCGCGCTTGGTCAGCTGAAAAACTCTCACTAACAGCAACAGCCGCAGCTCCAAAACCAACGATACCAGCCATATTCTCTGTGCCACCACGTCGTTTCAGTTCCTGGCCACCGCCAGCAACAAGAGGGTCCCTTAAAACAATTGATGGATCGCGTAAGATAAGCGCGCCAACTCCTTGCGGCCCTCCTATTTTATGCGCTGAAACACTGATCAAATCAGCATTCGTCATTGGGAGTAATAAAGGCATCTTGCCAAGAACTTGCACACAATCAGAATGGAGCAAACCACCAGCTTGATGGACAATTTCTGCAATCTCTGCAATCGGCTGTATAATTCCAGTTTCATTGTTCGCTGCCATGACGGAAACCAGAAGAGGTTTTATCTCTTTTTTGTTTACTTCATTTTTACTGATCTCATTCACAGCTTCTTCAGAGCTAAGCAATTCAGAACGAAGCCATTCAACATCAACCAC
This sequence comes from Hyphomicrobiales bacterium, assembly GCA_021775385.1. Classification (GTDB taxonomy): domain Bacteria; phylum Pseudomonadota; class Alphaproteobacteria; order Rhizobiales; family HXMU1428-3; genus HXMU1428-3. The sequence goes on from JAJFHW010000211.1 coordinate 1,398, forward strand.
ACCATCTCTATTCACCGGGATAACAGTGATCTTATCTTTATCAAACCGCATACCGTTCAAAACAGAAGGATGTTCAATAGCAGACACATAAAGACGAGCTTGCGCTTGCAAATCTTTTGGAAACAAACTTGGTGTTAATGCCAGATTATTCGCCTCTGTCCCGCCAGAAGTAAAAATCACATCTTGGGCACGCGCACCTACCATTTTCGCAACAGCCTCACGTGACGCTTCTATGCGTCCATGCACATCACGGCCCTGGTTGTGCACACTTGACCCATTACCAAAAACATCAAAAGCCTCAATCATAGCTGCCTTAGCAGGCTCGAGTAACGGGGCTGATGCATTATAATCTAGGTAAGTTCGAGCCATCACAATTGCTCCTCTTTTAAAGGAGCCGCATTAGTTGAAGACAATTCATCCCCTGAAGTCGCTTCAAAAACTTTCAGAGTTTCAACAAACTCTGCGGCAGAAACAATCACATCAGCCAAACTGATTTTCTTTAAAAAATCTTTTATGTGCAAACCAAGATCTTGCCATAGTCCGTGAGTTAAGCATCGTTGTCCAGCAACACAGCCGCCCACATCAGTCAATGAACAGCGCGTCATCTGCACAGGCTCTTCTACAGCTTCCATAATTTCTAAAATAGAAATTTCCGTCGCATCTCGGGCTAACACATAACCACCACCGGGCCCTCGGCTACTCTTCACCAACCCGGCACGACGTAATTTCATAAAAATCTGTTCTAAAAAAGCTTGTGAAATAGCCTGGCGTTCAGAAACCTGCGCAATCGCCCTAGGTCGCAAAGTTTTTGATGGGTCAAGGCGAGCAGCTTCATCAGCCAAATCTGCCATAGCCATCACAGCATAGCGACCTTTAGAACTTAATTGCATATCAGCACTTCAACCTTGTTCGTGTTTCAAAGCCCAAAACTTCCATCACGCTTCTCCATCAGCCAATCTCAAAAACTAACTAAAAAACAGAGCCCACAAATTGAAACGGGGGCAAAATGAAAAAAAGCTGGAAAAAATACTCAAAACAGCCTAATTTGAAATCATTCTAAACTAGAAATATAATTCCCGACCCACGAAGTCAAGTATTCTGTTCAAAGATTTCTGCATTATTTTTTATGCGCTATAATATTTTCTTTGGCTTTATCGGCTTAACTTGCTAGGAACAGATGGTACGAAGTATCAAACAGGACGAAATCAAGCTAAGATATGCCTGAAGTTATTATAAACGGCCCAGCAGGGCGCCTAGAAGCCCGCTATCACCATAATAAAGCTAGCGATTCACCCATCGCAATCCTTTTGCACCCACATCCGCAATTTGGCGGAACTATGAACAATCAAATTGTTTATAATTTATATTACACATATGTGGAACGTGGGTTTTCGGTTTTACGCTTCAACTTTCGCTCGGTTGGGCGCAGTCAAGGCGTCTTTGATAATGGTCCAGGCGAGCTATCAGATGCAGCAAGCTGCCTTGATTGGCTACAAACACAAAACCCGGATGCCCGCACCTGCTGGATTGCAGGCGCCTCTTTCGGCGCATGGATTTCAATGCAACTTTTAATGAGGCGACCTGAAGTTGATGGTTTCATCTCAGTTGCGCCGCCAGCCAATCTTTACGATTTCAGCTTTCTTGCACCATGCCCTTCTTCTGGTTTAATTGTAAATGGCGCCACCGACAGAGTAGCACCAGCACAATCAGTAACAGACCTGGTAAGCCGCCTGAAAACTCAAAAAGGCATAGTAATCACACATGATGTCTTAGAAGATGCCAATCACTTCTTTGAAGGTAAAATGGATAATTTAATGGAAAGCATTGATAATTATCTAGATTTAAGATTAGGCGTTACGCCTAAAATGCTTATTGGAAAAGACGACTAGACCAAACTAAATGCATTGGACCTACTAACCAAAGCTGCTTTCATTTATAAAACAGCTTTGGTTTCAAAACAAAACCACTTCTTTGATGGTTGCGCATCACTTCAAGCAGTAGTACAAAACTATAGCCTATATGCGGTAAAAACTCCCCAAATCAATTTAAAACAAACAATAAGCAGGGACGCAAAGACAGTGGATGATCGCCAGGAAAAACTTGAATGGCTAAAGCATGCCCTCATTGAAACAGGTTTAAAGGCATCCCCATTCGCAGAAAAAGCTGGAGTCGCCCCCGCAACATTAACCAAATTTCTAAAAACACCAGAAATCATCACTCCACCAAGTGATCGCATAATGAAAACATTAGCAGAAGCTCATGACTTAACAGGCTATGGCTATGATGGACAGTCTCCAGATACTGGCTTTAACGAAGAAGGCAGCCATCCGCTAAGTCCTTCCGATGTTGGTGATAAAGAGTACAAAAAATTAAAACAACTCATTTCCGATCCTGAAGATGAGAACTTCCACGTCGTTGAAGGAAATGGTCTTGAAAATCTTCATATAAAACACGGAGACATCGTCTTTGTTGATCATAACAGACCCCCCAAAGAAAACGATATTGTCTGCCTCTCGCTCCGTGACGAAGAAAACTTCTCAGCTAAAACAATATTCCGTCTTTACGTTCCCTCCGGGTCGGTTACAGCCTGCATAACAGCCACAAACGACCCCGCAATAAGCAACAAAGTTATCTTTGTGGACGGTATAAATGTCAAAATATATGGCGTTGTAGAAAAAATAATCCGCAACCTTTAAAATTCACTCGTCAAATTTTATTATTAAATTTTATCATTGATTATTAAAAACAAGCATTGTACTGTGCAAGGACAAATTGTGCAAAGGCGGCATATTGTTGTTTTCCATTAAAAATGACCCGAAGCACACTGAAAACATCAATAAAAAGCTAAAAATTTGTATAATCACTACATAGAATGCAACTGAGATCGTATAATCAAGAAAACGAGTAATATTTAGCATTCAATATTTATCATTGAATTTTAAAATTAAATTCTCCTTATACCTTCGCCATAGAAAAACATACAATCTTACAATCCTTCAAAATCTAACGATTTATAAAAGGGTCACTCAATGCAATCAGATTTTGAAAATTCAATCTTGCAAATCACCGCAAAAATAGTGGAAGCATTTGTAAAAAATAACGAAGTCCCTCAAGAGGAATTACCATCCTTTATTCAAAATCTTTACGCTGATCTATTTCGAGAATTAGAAATTCTAAGTAGTTCGAAGAAAAATCCGAAAATTACAAAAAAAATGCTTGAAACACTGCTAGATAAAATAGAGAACGACAAAAAATATTACGTTATCAGTGATCTAAATTTAAAAAAAATCTTATTCTATCATTAAGCCAAACCAAGCTTAAACTAGACCAAACTCAAACTAAACTAAACTAAACTAAACTAAACTAAACTAAACTAAGGCTCCTACAAGCACACCGCCAGAGACGGGTAGCGATACACCTGTTGTATGAGGAAAGCTAATAGGAAGATCCGCAAGATGACGAACAGCTAAAAACCCAAAAGCTTCCGCTTCCATAGCGTCACTCTGCCATCCAAGATTTTCAGCAACTGTTAAATCTTGGGAAATAGCACGAGATAAACACCCCATCAATTCAGGGTTGCAAGCTCCGCCACCAACTACAATCCAATTGTTTGGCAAAACATCCATATATGAGCGCGACAATGCAATTGTTTGGGCTGTGATTTCAGTCAATGTCGCGGCACCATCTTCCAAAGACATATGCTGCATATGAGAAACTGTAAATTGATCCCGATCAAGAGATTTAGGAGGATTAATTTTAAAGTAATCTTCATTCAAAAACCGCTGAACAATGCCCTCATCAACAACCCCTTTCGTCGCGTATCGCCCTCCTTCGTCCATTAACTCGCCGGTATGAGCCTCAACCCAATCATTAACCAACGCATTACCTGGCCCAGTATCAAAGGCCAACATATTGAGAGAGTCTTTCTGGCCATCTAAATCGCCATCAATACTAGCCCCAATATAAGTAACATTGGCAACACCGCCTATATTCACAACAGCCACAGGTAAATTCAATTTGTTCTCTTTAACCAAAGAATGAACCAAGGCATGATGATAAACGGGAACCATCGGTGCCCCCTGCCCACCAAATGCCATGTCTTTTGAACGAAAATCATAAACAACAGGGATCAAAAGCTCTGCGGCAAGCTTTTCTCCATCCCCAACCTGCAAAGTAACCCCTTCATCAGGGTCATGAAAAAGTGTTTGCCCATGAAATCCAATAATATCAATATCTTCAGCCGTTTTACCTGCCTTTTTAAGTAATGCCTCAACTGCAAAACGATGCTTTTCCCGAATTAAAGCTTCAACTGAAATTGCAATTTCCTGGCGCTGCTGCTCATTCTCAGCGGAGGCAATTTGGCGCATAGTGCTTTTAAGTAAATCCTGTTCAGAAACGTCATAAGGCACAAAACAATAAGGGCCCTTAGAAACAATAGTTTCACCATCTGTTTCTATCAAAGCAGCATCAACCCCATCACAAGATGTCCCACTCATCAAACCAATTGCAACTTTAGGAACTAATTTCATGTCTTACCCCCCTCAATTTTCATGACTTACCCCATTGACAAAGGTGTGATAATTTCCCAAGCAACCTATAAATAAATTTACTAGGACCTAGACCCAATTTAATCGACATAAATAAAACTCAAACCAAAAATGTAAAGCCGTAAGCATCATGCCAAAATACCAATCAGACTTTTTAAACATTCTATCAAGCCGCGGCTTTATACACCAGTGTTCAGATGAAACAGCCCTAGATAAAAAACTATCCGAAGGCCCAATCACAGCATATATCGGCTTTGATTGCACAGCAAAAAGTCTACATGTTGGTAGTCTATTGCCGATCATGATGCTTTACTGGCTCCAGCAAACAGGCTCCAAACCTGTTGTCCTCATGGGAGGAGGCACCACTCAAATCGGTGACCCTTCAGGCAAAGATGCGGCACGCCAACTACTAACATTAGACATCATAGAGGATAATAAATCGGGCATTCGCCAAGTATTTGACCAATTTCTCACCTTTGGCGAGGGTAAAAATGATGCGATAATGACAGATAATGCGAACTGGTTGATGAACATAAACTATGTCAACTTCCTAAGAGACGTTGGCCGACATTTCTCCATCAATAGAATGCTCAGTTTTGACAGCGTAAAACTTCGCCTAGAACGTGAACAACCTTTATCATTCCTTGAATTTAACTACATGATTTTCCAAGCCTATGATTTTGCCGAACTTTATAAAGAAGAAAACTGCATCCTTCAAATGGGTGGCTCTGACCAATGGGGAAATATCGTCAATGGAATTGATTTAGGTCGCCGTTTGCACAGCGCTGAGTTATATGGCCTCACTGCTCCGCTACTCACCACCTCAAGTGGAGCAAAAATGGGTAAAACTGCGGACGGGGCCGTTTGGTTAAACTCCGACATGCTTTCCCCTTATGATTATTGGCAATATTGGCGCAATACTGAAGACGCAGATGTTGGTCGTTTTTTAAAATTATTCACGATCCTGCCACTAGACAAAATCGAAAAACTTGAAAGTCTTCAAGGCGCGGAAATTAACGAGGCTAAAAAAATCTTGGCATTTGAAGCAACAAAACTGCTCCATGGTGAAGAAGAAGCACAAAAAGCCGCCGAAACAGCTAAAACAACATTTGAAAAAGGTCAATTAAGCGAAGACCTACCACAAATCGAAATAACTACAAAAGAAGCAGAAGAAGGCCTTCCCATTTTAAATGCCATTACAAAAGCTGGCCTCGCCGGATCAAACGGTGAAGCCAGACGACACATCAAAGGTAATGCCATTAAATTAAATGATGAAAAAATCAGTGACGATAAGTTTAAAATCACGCAGAGTGATTTTAATGAAAGCGGAAGTGCAAAGCTCTCATTCGGTAAAAAACGACATAT
>JAJFHW010000212.1 GCA_021775385.1 Hyphomicrobiales bacterium
CCAAAGCTAGTTTGCAGACGAAGAGCTTTATCTCGGCGGCATCATTCCAGGAAACAACTCGCGTTCTAACTGAAGCTGCGGTTGCTGGTAAATCTGATACGCTTGAAGGCTTGAAAGAGAATGTGATTGTTGGACGTCTTATCCCGGCAGGCACGGGTGCTATGCTTAGCAAGCTACGCAGGGTTTCGACTATGCGTGATGAGCTTATTTTGAAAGAGCGCAGTTCTGGTATGGATGTTGACAGCCCCATCATTGATGATGAACCGGTTGAAGATGTGATTGTGCCGGACGCTCCGACAAGCGACCCTACAGCTGCTGAATAGTTTGCACTGCGTATTTAGTAAGCAGTATCTATCCTTCCGTAACAAATTTTTAAAAAGCCGCTTCTTTTGAAGCGGCTTTTTTTTGTCATGTTAGACGGATAAACTTATTATTATTCGTATCAGATATGTATTGTGTTTGTTCATACCTACATATTTTCATATGGTTTTGTGTCTTAGAGTATTCCACTCTTAGTAATAGGCTCTAGAGGTGTAGTAAGCTCTCGTAGAGTATTAAGTTCTGACAGTTTTAAGTTCTGGCAGTTTTAAAAACAGGAGAATTTTGGTGTCGCCTAATTTAAATACTCATAGTGATGCAGCAGCCAAACCCTCTTATACTTACTCTTCTTATAATTGGTTATCTCGGCAATTCCATTGGTTTATAGCGGCTCTTATCTTTATAGCCTTTGCTTTAGGTTGGACGATGGAGGGGTTGGAGCTATCGAAAGAAAAGCTCAATTTTTATGCCTGGCATAAGTGGCTTGGGTTATTCATTTTTGCTTTGGTTCTTTTGCGACTTTGTTGGCGTGTATTAACAAAAACACCAGAGCATTCTTCTCCTCAGGTGCCGGCTATTATTCATCTTGGTGCAAAATTCGGGCATTTTTTACTCTATGCAGTTTTAATTTTATTGCCTTTGGTTGGTTGGCTTCGAAGCTCCAGTGCGGGCTTTCAGATTGTTATTTTTGAAGTTTTTCCTGTTCCTGATTTGCTTGCTAAAGATGAAGCGCTATCAAAGCAATTAGCTGAAATCCATGAACTACTGGCCTTATTCTTAGCTCTTTTGGTCGTTGGACATGTGGCCGCAGTTTTCTTTCATCATGTGTTTTTTAAAGATCCTGTTTTGCAAAAAATGAAACCACATATTTTGCATAAAACTCTTATTGGGCTCGCTCTAATGGGCTGCGTTGGGTTTTATGTTACTTATACAAATTTTTTATCTTCAGAAGGTGGGAAGCCTTCTTTAGAGCAAGCAAAAAAAATTGAAAAAGACGGTGCTTCTAAAGAGGAGAAGACTTCTTCAAAGATTAAAATTAGTGATGCTCATTCTGAAGAGAGTTGGACAGTTGATGAGAAGTTAAGTCTGTTAGAATTTACAGCAACTCAGAAAGGTGCAAAGACAACAGGTGTCTTTAAAAAATATAGATTAAAACAATTGGTTTTTAATCCTGATGCGTTGGAAAAGGCTGTTGTTGAAATTGAGATTGATATTACGTCTCTCTCCTTGAGTAATTTATTGGTTGAGCAGACGTTGGCAAGTTCAGCGTGGTTTGATGCTAGTGACTTTCCGGTAGCTCGATTTCAATCAAAACAATTTAAAGCGCTTGGAGGTGAAATTTATGAAATTACTGGTGACTTACAAATTAAGGATATTATTCTTCCGAATGTTATGAAGCTTACGATTAAGCGTACTGGTTCTGACAAGGAAGGATCGCTCGTTATTGAGGCCACTGGTGAGACTAGTCTTAGTCGACTTGCCTATAAAGTTGGACAAGGAGAGTGGGCTGCTACGGATGATCTGGCTGATGAAGTTCACCTAAAGATCCATATTCGTGCCTTAAAGAAACGTTAGAGGATTATTCAATTAAATAGCATCAGTTGAATGTTCTAGATTTTGTTTTGCACACACGGACCCTCGCAGCCATTTTGGTTGAACTGTGTGCTCGCACATTACTTAACTATTGATTTTGTTAATTTTACGGAGAAAAAAATGAAAAAATTACTCGCTCTGGCTACATTACTTATTGGCTTTTCTACTCAACCTGTATTGGCTGAAAGTCAAACTTATAAATTTGATACGAAACATACTGAAGTGCTTTTTTCATACCGTCATCTAGGGTTATCTCGCGCTTATGCTGGATTTAACAAAGTTGATGGTACTTTGAAAATTGATAGAAAAGTGCCTGAAAAGAGCTCGATTAATGTTGTTATTGATGTAAATAGCCTGGATACAGGTTTAGATGGTTTTAATAAGCATCTAAAAGATAAAGATTTTTTCCATAGTACTAAATATCCGAAAGCTACTTTTGTTAGCACCAAAGTTCAGAAGGTAGCAGGTAATAATTTCAAAGTATCTGGCAATTTAACAATCAAGGGTAAAACAAAGCCTGTTAATCTTGATTTGAAACTGGTTGCAGATAAAGAGCACCCTTTGGCCAAGTTTAACCCTAAGATGAAGGGGACTTACGTTGTTGCGTTTTCTGGCAAGACTGTGATTAAGCGTAGTGATTTTGGAATGGGGTTATATGTTCCAGCAACCAGTGATGAAGTTGAAATTATTATTGAGACTGAGATGTTGCGTAAATAAGCTGACTCTAATGTTTTGTGATTTTAAATCCAGGTTGAGTTATTCAGCCTGGATTTTTTGTTTTTAGGACTTGTTTAGCGTATGAGATTCTTTGTGGTGCTTTAGTTCTCTTTCTATGCAGGAAAATAAGTTTTTAAAAGCATCTTCTTGATTGAGTTTTACGGCGATGCGATTGGCGTTGTTTTTATACTCTGTTGATGTGTTTAAGAGTTTGAGGCTTGTTGCTAGATTTTCAACAGTGAGGTCTTTCAATTTAATTGGCTGAGGTCCGAGACCTCTATCAAAAATGATTTGTCCCCAGAATGGTTGATCAAAGCCAAATGGACAGATTAATGTTGGGCATGAGGCTCTGAGGCCTGCTGCTGTTGTGCCCGCACCTCCATGATGAACGACAGCTTTACAGTGGGGTAACAGGCTGTGATGGGGCATTGGACCGATTGGTAAAATGTAATCAGACTTAGAGTTAGGGGTTAGATCCGCCCATCCTTTTGAAATTAAGGCGCGGACATTGGCTTTTTCTACTGCTTTACAAATGAGGTCAGTGAGTTCTTTTTCGTCTCTTGGGATCATGCTGCCAAAGCCGATATATATTGGAGAGGCCCCTTTTTCTAGAAA
>JAJFHW010000213.1 GCA_021775385.1 Hyphomicrobiales bacterium
TGTATCATAACCATCACTTACGATAATCACCATCGTTCTCGAAGTTATAATACCTTTAGAAAATTCTTTATTTAACAACTCTATTGCAGAGCCAATTTTCGTACCCCCTGACCAGCCTTGCGCAATGAGAGACATACGTTCCATTACTTTAATAGGATTTCTGTCTTGCAGTAGGCTAGTTATTTGCACCAATTTTGTATGAAATATAAAAGCATCTGCTTTTTTAAAAGAACCCAACAAACCATACATAAACCGCATAAAAAATTGAGAATAATTATCCATAGAACCTGAAACATCTAAGAGAATAACCAGCTTAAATGGTTTCTTCTTAGGAGATTTATAAACAAGGTTGATTGGCACCCCCCCCGTTGAAACACTCTTATGCAAAACCTTACGAATAAAAATTTCTTTCTTTTTATTCGTAAGCATTTTCCGACGGGAAAGTTTATACCGAATATTACGAGCTAGACGGTCAGTGAGTTTAAGAATTTCTTCTAAATCATTTGGATCAGTTATGTTATTTATATCAATAGTTTCTAAGTTTTCGGCAGAAGAGGCACCACTTAAATTACTACTATGACCAGCGGCATCCCCCCCCTCGCCAGATTCATCTTCGACTTCATCTGAAAGGGTGTTCTTTTTCGACTGGGAGCTATCTGACTCTTTTTGTACAGGTGGTTTTTCTGATTTTGATTTACTCACATTGGAAGTAACTTTCATTTCAGAAGAAATATGGTCTTTCCAAAACGCATCAAAATAAACAACAAATTTACTCCATTCATTCTTATTAGAAACAAGCGCACTACGTAAAACTGAAAAGAAAATATCTTTGTTTAAAATGTCAAAACTGTTTAAAGATTTAATGGCATCTGAAGTCTCTTTAACACCAACAAGAAAACTACTTCTTCGCAAAGTTTGTGCAAAATAGTGAACAAGCGTTTCAACTTGATAAGCATCAAGTTTTAAATTGTTCTCAGAATTGTCATTACCTCTCAACATACTACGCAACCTTCCCAACAAATTTTTCAACAATTTCTACAGGGTATTGGGAACGATCGGCTTTAGTTTTCAATAGACAACATAAAGTCTGATAGAGTTGTTCTGAGTCTTGTTTAAGATCAGAGATCTCTAATCCTAATAGAACTCCAGCCCAATCTATTGTCTCAGCAATACCCGGTTTTTTTTCAATATCTTCAAGACGTATCTTTTGAACAAACCTGACAATCTGTGAAGCTAAATTGATGTCAATTTCTTTAATATGAGATTGCAGTATTCTAATCTCTGTTGTCTCATCAGGGTAATCAAGGTAATGAAATAGACAACGCCTCCGTAAAGCATCTGATAGCTCACGCGTTCCATTCGATGTTAAAATAACAATAGGTATTGATTTGGCCTTTAAAGTACCAAGTTCAGGAATAGAAATTTCATAATCCGATAAAACTTCAAGTAGGAAAGCTTCAAATTCTTCATCAGCACGATCAATTTCATCAATCAGCAAAACTGATTGTTCAGTTGATTGAATAGCTTTAAGAAGTGGTCTTTTTAAAAGAAACTCTTCACTAAATATATGATCTTGTTTTTCCTTAGTATCAAGTTCACTATCTTCTAACAATTTTGCTGATAAAAGTTGTTTTTGATAATTCCACTCATAGATTGCCGAAGCACTATCAAGCCCCTCGTAACATTGCAAACGAAGCAATTCACTATTATTAGCCTTAGCAATACTCTTAGCTAAGTGCGTTTTACCAACTCCCGCATCTCCTTCGAGCAGTAACGGTCGTTTCAGAATATTCATCATCTTTATCGCCATAACCAGCGACTTATCTGCGATATATCCAGTTGAAGCTAAATCAGCTTGTATTTCATTATTTTGTTTCATGAAAACTCATTTGTGACCTCCGGTTATTTCAAAATTTGTGATAACCGGAGGTCGAAAAAAGCGTTAAAATTAAAGCTTACTTGTGCAAACCAAGATGCTTTGCATGTGCCCAAACATTAGGAGCCGTATGTGGCATTTGAGTATGAATGCCTCCAAAGGCTCTAAAGGCATCATTAATGGCGTTAGAAAATGCAGGTACGCCACCAACGTTAGGGCTCTCACCAACACCCTTTGCACCAATAGGGTGATGCGGACTTGGGGTTACAGTGTAATCTGTTTCCCATGTCGGGGTTTCAACTGCGGTTGGTAAGAAGTAATCCATAAGGCTAGCGCCCTTCACATTACCATGCTCGTCATAGTCAATGAGCTGCCCCATTGCGATGGCAAACGCTTCAGTAAGACCTCCATGAACTTGACCATCAATAATCATAGGATTGATGCGTGTTCCACAATCATCAAGTGCATAAAATTTACGTATCTTAGTTAAACCAGTATCAACATTAATATCAGCAACACAGATATAAGCACCAAATGGGAAAGTGAAATTAGGAGGATCATAATAATTCACAGCCTCCAATCCCATTTCCATTCCATCAGGAACATTGTTATAGGCAGCCCACGCAATTGCTTTCATATCTGCAGACTTTTCTGGGTTTCCTTTGACAAGAAAACGATCAACTTCCCATTCCAAATCATGTTCAGAAACTTCAAGCAAATGAGCTGCAATTTTTTTCGATTTTTCTTTTATTTTCTGAGCAGCTTTAGCACAAGCAGCACCAGCTACAGGTGTAGATCTTGAACCATAAGTACCAAGTCCATATGGAGCCGTATCAGTGTCACCCTCTTCAATCGTTATTCCAGAAGCTGGAATACCAATTTCACTTGAAAGAATTTGTGCGTACGTAGTTTCATGACCCTGACCTTGAGATTTAGTACCCAAGCGAGCAATCGCGTCACCAGTAGGGTGAATACGAATTTCACAAGAATCAAACATACCAATTCCAAGAATGTCACAATTTTTAGAAGGG
>JAJFHW010000214.1 GCA_021775385.1 Hyphomicrobiales bacterium
TAAGGGAAAAGACCTTGCCGCGCGTTATGGCGGCGAAGAATTCGCTATCATCCTCCCTCAAACCAATCTGGAAAACGCAGTCACGGTTGCAGAGCAAATCCGCAAAGCAGTGATGAACAAAGAACTGATTAAAAAATCAACCGGTAAAAAGCTTGGCCGCGTAACCATGTCTCTTGGCATAGCTCAATTTACAAATGCAGATACCATTGAAAGTATTATCGCCCGCGCAGATAAATGTCTTTATGCGGCAAAACATGCAGGCAGAAACAACGTGCAAACTGAATTAAGTGAAACAAACTCAGCTGCTGTTGATAATAACGCAGCTTAAATTAAATCGTTTTTCATTTTAATAAATCTAATTTCCAGCCTTAACAGAGGCTGAGTATTTCTCAGCCATTTCCTCGGTAACAGGTGTAATCGCTACAGATTCCCCGCATCCACAAGCACTGGTTTGATTAGGATTATTAAACACAAATCCAGATGAAAGTTTACTCACTTCATAATCCATTTCAGTACCAAGCAGAAAAAGAATAGCTTTAGGATCAATCACAATTTTAACCCCCCGATCTTCAATCACATCACCACCGTCAGTGATAGCCTCTGCATAATCAAGGGTATACTCCATGCCCGCACAGCCACCATTTTTCACACCAATCTTCAAACCAGCAATCGCTTTGTCAGAATTTTCTATAATTTCCTGAACGCGATCGGCAGCAGCTTGCGTAACTGTCATGACTTTTGGTAACGGACGGCTCATTTTTTATTCCTTTATTTTAAAACCACAAAATACAAAAGGTGTAAGTGATCCAAAATCCTTAAAACATATTGCTAAGTTTCTCAAAATACATTTTTTGTTTAGTGCTAGTCTTAAAACATATTCAAAGCAAAGCGTGCTTCTTCAGACATCATACTCATATCCCAAGGAGGATCAAAGCTAAGCACCACCTTGGCCTTTTTAACACCCTCAACCCCAACAACAGCATTCACCACCCACTCTGGCATCTCACCAGCTACAGGGCATCCAGGTGACGTCAGCGTCATTTCAACATGAACAGAGCGATCATTTTCAATATCTACTTTATAGATAAGACCTAACTCGTAAATATCAACGGGGATCTCAGGATCATAAACTGTTTTAATCGCAGCAGTAATATCGTTTTTAATGCGCTCAATCTCATCTTCAGGGATCGGCGGAAACTCCTCGAGAGAAGCTGCCGCTTCAACTTCCGACATATGTCCGCCTTCAGTCAGATCGCTGCCACTTGCATCACTTGTCTGAGAAGAACTCAAAGCCTGATTAGCCGCTTTCATCTCATCACGTTCATGATTTGAAGTTTCATCATTCATATTTAAAAATCCTCAAAATTGCATAGTTTTAAGGGAGTACCTCCCTCGCAATTTAATACTTAACCAAAAAAATCAGCGCACTTTTTAAGCCCGGTGACAAGTGCATCAATATCAGCTTTGTTATTATAAAGCGCTAAAGAAGCCCTGCAAGTTGACGTCACTTCAAAACGAGCCAGTAAAGGTTCTGCACAATGGGTACCAGCCCGAACGGCAATTCCAGAGCGATCAATAAGTGTGCTCACATCATGTGCATGAACACCCTTTAACTCAAAAGAAAAGATGCCGCCTTTATTTTCAGCCGTACCAATCACTCGTAAAAAGTCTAACTCTCCAAGCTGCTCCGCTGCATAACTTGCAAGCTGATCTTCATGAAGTTTAATCGCATCACGACCAATCGATTGTACATAATCTATCGCAGCACCTAAACCAATCGCTTGCACAATCGGCGGCGTCCCAGCCTCAAAACGATGCGGCGGGTGACCATAAGTGATTGTCTCAGTTGAAACGCTATCAATCATCTCACCGCCCCCCATATAAGGAGACATTTTCTCAAGCAATTCCATCTTACCATACAAAATGCCAATACCCGAAGGGCCATAAAGCTTATGTCCAGTAAACACATAGAAATCAGCATCGAGGTCAACCACATCAACGGGCATGTGAACAACCCCCTGACTGCCATCAACTAAAACTTTTATGCCCCGATCATGCGCAAGTTTAACAATTTTTTTAATCGGCACAACCGTACCAAGCACATTAGACATCTGTGTAATGGCAATAAGTTTCGTCTTTGGTGTCAATAAAGCTTCAAACTCATCTAGAAGAAAATTTCCCTGATCATCAACAGGAGCCCATTTTAAAACCGCTCCTTTACGTTCTCGCAAAAAATGCCAAGGCACAATGTTAGAATGATGCTCCATGATGGAAAGAACGATCTCATCCCCTTCACCAATTTCATCAAGTCCAAGAGAGTTTGCCACCAAGTTAATCGCTTCGGTTGCATTCTTAGTAAAAATGATTTCGTTTTCAGAACCAGCATTAATAAATTTCTGAACCTTACGACGCGCTTCTTCAAAATGCTCAGTTGCTGTATTACTTAAATAGTGTAGACCACGATGAACATTCGCATATTCAGCTGAATAAGCTTGTTCTATAGCCTTTAAAACTGAAGTGGGTTTTTGGGCAGAAGCACCATTGTCTAAATAGACCAAAGGCTTGCCATAAACCTCTCTCGACAAAATCGGGAAATCTTGTCTTATAGCTTCAACATCAAACGCAGGGTTAGTTGTATCCAACAAATCAGTTCACCTTATTAAAAAACAAAATCAAATGTTAAAAGCTGAGGCTCAAAAATGAACCTCAGCACAAATTTTAAGCTTTTTCATACCAAGCAATGGTACGCCCAATCACATAATCACGAAGAGTGTCATTCTCAATCAACTCAAGAGCTTCACCAACAAATGCCTGGATAAGCAAAGCACGCGCATCAGCGTCAGCAATACCACGAGCTTTCAGATAGAATAATAATTCATCATCAATCTGACCAGTTGTAGCACCGTGCCCACAAAGCACATCATCAGCATAAATCTCAAGTTCCGGTTTAGAATCAAATTCACCAGAATCAGAAAGCAACAGAGCTTTGCTCATCATCACGCCATCTGTTTTTTGAGCCCCAGGTTGTACAATAACTTTTCCTTGGAAAACAGCACGCCCTTCATCATCAAGCACGGTTTTAAATAGCTCACGGCTTTCACAACTAAGACCAGCATGATCCATGACCAAAGTTAGATCCGCATGAGATTTACCGCTAAGCAAAGCAACACCAGAGATATCAGCTTTCGCTTCATCACCATCATAACGAATTTCAACTTGGTTGCGCGTAACACCACCATCTAAAGTTGCTTGAAACAGATTATAGTCAGATCCCTTACCAAGCTTTCCGATAACATTAGAAAGATGAAGGCTTTCATTGTGGTCTTCATTAAATTTAACATGACGAACCTTAGCCCAGTCACCAACTAAAACCTCTGTCACAATATTGCTTTGAGAAGCCTGTCCATGCAGTGAAAGATGGCTCTCAATAAATTCAACATTTGCCCCGGCCCCAATATCAAAGAACAAACGACTAGCAATTGAACTTTCACCCGCAGTTGAGGAAACAAAAATCAAATGAATAGGTTTATTCACTTCGGCGCGCTCAGCAATTTTCAGAGCAGCCCCACCTTGCATCATAATCAAGTTTAAAGCCTGCACAGCATCGCGCGGATTCTGTTGCACAGAACCAATAGGCTTCACCCAACTAACATCACCATCAAGTGCAGCCTTTAATGAAAGCACCTCAACATCATCACCAAGAGAAAGGTCAGATAGCTCCTCATTTAATTGCCCATCAACAAACACAAGGGCATACGTTGAAAGTTCAGCCAATTCAGCACCAAGGAGATCATTCAGTTGAGTCTTCGTCACCTCTCCCTGTTCAGCTGGTTTAAAAGCTACTTTCATAGCAGTTTTCAAATCAGTATATTTCCACTCTTCAACACGCCGATTAGGTAAGCCCAGCGCTTGAAATTCAGCACGGGCCGTCTTTTGCAAATCTTTCAACCAAGACGGGCCATCAAGCGGCGCCTCTTCGCTTAAAGAGATAAGGCCTGTTTCAGCCTCTGTTCTAACAAGTTCCATAAAAACTCTCCTTAAGCCAACTCATCGTCATATTCAGCATAACCAGCTTCTTCAAGTTCAAGAGCCAGTTCTTTACCGCCAGTGCGTGCAATCTTACCGTCAGACATCACGTGCACTTTATCTGGTACAATATAGTTCAACAGGCGCTGATAGTGAGTGATAACAAGCATCGAGCGTGTCTCTGAGCGAAGTGCGTTAACACCTTCAGAAACAATACGTAGCGCATCAATATCCAAGCCACTGTCTGTTTCATCCAAAATACACATACCAGGATCAAGCAAAGCCATTTGCAAAATTTCCATGCGCTTCTTTTCGCCACCAGAAAAACCAACGTTCAAGCCCCGCTTCAACATCTCAGGCTTTACACCCAGATCTTTCGCTTTCGCTTGGATCAGTTTCATCATATCAGGAATAGACAGCTCTTCTTGATCACGCTCTTTACGAACTGCATTAATAGCAGTGCGCAAAAATGTCATAGTCGCAACACCAGGAATTTCAATAGGGTATTGAAACGCAAGAAATAAACCAGCAGCAACACGCTCAGCAGGGTCCATTTCTAAAATGCTTTCGCCATTATAAAGAATATCACCTTTAGTGATGTCATATTCATCCTTACCCGCAATCACATAAGAAAGCGTCGACTTACCAGAACCGTTTGGCCCCATAATCGCATGAACTTCACCATCAGGTATAACCAGATCAATACCATTTAGAATTGGTTGACCTTCAACTTCTACATGTAAATTTTTAATTTCTAACATAAATCTATGTCCGTCTACTATCTGTTTTTCCAGCTAAGCTGGACTAATAATTTAACTTTTATGAAACGCTAATCAGCTCTAACCAACAGAGCCCTCTAGGCTAATACCAATCAGTCTCTGGGTTTCAGCCATGAATTCCATCGGTAGCTTTTGAATTACTTCTCGAGCAAAACCGTTCACGATAAGCGCCACAGCTTCTTCTTCATTCAGTCCGCGCGCTTGTGCATAAAACATCTGATCATCAGAAATTTTAGAAGTGGTCGCTTCATGCTCAAAAGTAGCCGATGAGTTTTTCGCTTCAATATAAGGCACAGTGTGAGCCGAACATTGATCACCAATCAACAAGCTATCGCACTGAGTAAAGTTTCGCGCTCCCGAAGCTTTCTTGTGCGCTGAAACGAGCCCGCGGTACGTGTTAGAAGATTTACCAGCAGAAATACCTTTAGAGATAATACGGCTTGATGTGTTCTTGCCCAAGTGGATCATCTTGGTGCCACTATCCACTTGCTGCATCCCATTAGAGATCGCAATCGAATAAAACTCACCTTGTGAATTATCACCGCGCAAAATACAGCTCGGATATTTCCAGGTAATCGCTGAACCTGTCTCAACCTGTGTCCATGAAATTTTAGAATTATTCCCACGGCAATCACCGCGCTTGGTCACAAAGTTATAAACGCCGCCCTTGCCATCTTTGTCACCTGGGTACCAGTTTTGAACGGTCGAGTATTTAATCTCAGCATCATCCAAAGCAATCAATTCAACAACAGCTGCGTGCAGTTGGTTCTCATCGCGCATCGGTGCCGTACACCCTTCTAGGTAGCTCACATAAGAGCCCTTATCAGCAATGATCAACGTGCGTTCAAACTGGCCTGTGTTTTCTTCATTAATCCGAAAATAAGTAGACAATTCCATCG
>JAJFHW010000215.1 GCA_021775385.1 Hyphomicrobiales bacterium
ATTCTAATCACTAAATCTTATTTAGCAGTGTTATTTTGCAGCGTCGTAGAGACCTTCAACATATTCCCAGTTGATGAGGCTATCTACAAAAGCTTCAAGATATTTAGGACGAGCGTTTCTATAGTCGATGTAGTAGCTGTGTTCCCAAACATCGCAACCAAGCAAAGGCACTTCGCCATTTACTAGTGGATTTTCGCCATTTGGTGTTTTGGTTACAGCAAACTTGCCATCCTTTAGGACCAACCAGCACCAGCCTGAGCCGAACTGAGTGGCGCCAGCTTGACAGAAAGCATCACGGAATGCCGCAAATCCACCAAGATCTTCATTGATTTTTGCTTCAATGCTAGCTGGTAGTTTGTCACCGCCACCATTTGGTTTCATCCAGTTCCAGAAGTGAACGTGGTTATAATGCTGGCCAGCATTGTTGAAAAGGCCTGCATTTTTACCAAATGAGTTTGTTACTACATCTTCAAGGCTTGACCCTTCAAGGCCTGAACCTTCAAGAAGCTTGTTGCCGTTTGTTACATAAGCCTGGTGGTGCTTGTCATGGTGAAATTCCAATGTTTCAGCTGACATGTATGGTCCAAGTGCATCATATGCATAAGGTAATTCTGGTAGTTCAAAAGCCACTTTATAGTCTCCTTAGATAGCGGGATGGTCTTTAATGCCCTTTTAATTGGGCCCTCTTAAATTCGTTGGCTCACGCTACCTATTTCACTTCAGTTACGCAAGCTTTTCATTTTGGCCATTTGTCTCGGGCTTAACGCCATAATACTCGATCAGTTTGATGGTCACTCGTATTTCTATGAATATAGGGCTTAAGAGCATCAGTTGTAGTCTTCGAAACCTTCAACCGATTAAACGGTTTGTTAACCATTATGACGGCACCATGGCATTTTGGTTGTAGCCCTCAATTAGTCACAGTTTTTTTGATAATTGAGAACAGTGTTTATTATTTGTGTTTAGTAAAGCGTGTGTGTTTATGGTTCAGTCTTGTAAAGTATCCTCTTCTAAAGCGTCCTCATCTCAAAAGTCTTCAGGCAAAGCTTCAGCTTTAAAAAAATCGAAGACTTCTAAGCTAGCTTCAAAGAAGGCAGCCCCCAATAAGAGAGTGGCTGCATCGTCTAAGTCACTTCCAAGCAATAAAATTTTAGTTGGTAACTGCATTGAGCGCTTAAAAGAGCTGCCTGATAATTCAGTTGACCTTGTTTTTGCTGACCCTCCCTACAATTTGCAGCTTGAGGGCGAGTTACATCGTCCCAACAACAGTAAAGTTGATGCTGTGAATGATGAATGGGACCAATTTGACAGCTTTTCAGCCTATGATGAATTCACAAAAGCCTGGATGGCTGAAGCGCGCCGCATTCTCAAACCTGATGGCGCAATGTGGGTTATCGGTTCTTATCATAACATCTTTCGCGTAGGCACGACCTTACAAGATCTTGGGTTCTGGATTTTGAACGACATTATTTGGCGCAAATCCAATCCAATGCCGAATTTTAAGGGAACACGTTTTTGTAACGCTCATGAAACTTTGATCTGGGCCTCAAAAACTGGAAAATCTCGCCCTACTTTCAACTATGACTCTATGAAAGCATTCAATGACGATTTGCAAATGCGTTCTGACTGGCTTTTACCTATATGCAATGGTGGCGAGCGGCTGAAAGATAATTTAGGGAAGAAAGTTCATCCAACACAAAAACCTGAAGGTTTGCTTTACCGTGTGTTAATGGCCAGTACAAACCCTGGTGATGTTGTAGTCGATCCATTTTTTGGAACAGGTACAACTGGTGCTGTGGCTAAGGCTTTGGGGCGCCAATGGATTGGTATTGAACAAGATAAGTCTTATATCGAAGCAGCTGAAATTCGTCTTTCAAAAGTACGCCCTGTTTCTCCTGAAGACTTGCAAGCTTTAAAACCAAAACGATCTGCTCCTCGTGTTCCTTTTGGAACCTTGCTAGAACTTGGCCTTTTAGAAGCCGGAACCACGCTCTATGGCCCGCGTGCCAAAAAGAGCGCTGAGGTGAGAGCTGATGGCACCATTCAATGTGCTGAACAACAAGGCTCTATTCATAAGATGGGGGCTTACGTTCAAGGATTAGATGCATGTAATGGCTGGACCTATTGGCACTTTAAAGCGGATGGTGAATTAAAACCTATTGATTTGCTTAGACATGAAGCGCGCAATCAGCTTGGGTTGAATTAGAAAGAAGTTTATACTCTCTCTGATTTTTTCTCTCACGGCTATTTCAAGTGCTATCGCACTTGAGCCTACGAGGTGCGGCGCTTACGCCGGGCAAGCAAACTTGCCATGTCCTGACGCCGAAAAGGCGTCACTCCTTCTTCGGGTAGTGAGGTTTGTTTTCTCTGTTATCATCCCAGACTTGATACGGGACCCATTGGCTTGGCACCTTGGGTCTGCCTGATCTGAGTGGCTACCTGCATTGTGCTAAGTGTAAGGGGAAATTAAGAGGGAGACTTTTACTATAGATCCTGGGGAGAAGTGGATCCCGGGGCGAGCCCGGGATGACTGAGTATTTATCAATCGCGCTATTGAGCGGCGGTTCTTTTCATGAAATTGACAAGTTCATGGGCGCTTTTGGGTTCGATGAAATATTTAAAATCGGGGTGGGAGGCTATTAGGCCTTCGTTTAAATATCCATTTGGTGAGAACGCCATAGTTCTCGGAATATACCCGCCATCTGGAGAATATTTCTTTTGCAGGCCTCTGTTTTTTTCAATATTGACCATCACCATGACTAAGTTTTTTGACATGGCGACAACGCTTTTTTTATAAAACTGCCGTCTATATTGCTTACAGATTTTGCACCACTTGGCTTCAAAGACCACCAGCATAGGTTTTCCAGTTTTTTGGGCCTCTTTAACGCCTTTAGCAAAACTCATCCATTTGATCTTACCGTTGTTCCAGCCTGGAGAGGCGGCATGGCTAGTGACCGTACCACTAATCACCACTAACAGAGTGAGAGCAAAGAGAACGCAAAATATTTGAAGAGTTTTAATACTAACTGTTGGCTGTTGCACTCTCTGTATTCCCCCAGGAACTATAGCTTTCACTATGATTTAACTATGGCTTTTAAAATGTTGTTTCGCAATTCTATCATAAATAATTGTTAAACTTGCGAAACTTAAATTTAAGCGAAGATGAAATCATTGAAGGTCAATGTGTCTGTTTGAACACCATTGACTGTGAAACTGCCACCGCCGAATGAAACAAGACTATTTGCCCCAACTTGGGTGATCGTGAGGTCTTCAAAATTATCGACTGTGCCTGTCAATGCAGAGAAATCAATAAGATCTGATCCATCATCAAAATCCATAATGATATCATCACCGTTGTCAGCAGATGCGACGAATAGATCGAGGCCTGCTCCGCCGGTTAACTGATCATTGCCGCCAGCTCCATTGAGACTATCATTTGCATTGCCACCAGCAAGAGTATTCGCGCCAGCATTTCCGGTAAGGTTTTGAATTTCTGCATTACTTGCAAATACAAATGTATCATCAGCTAGTTGGCTTATTACACCATTTGTAAATTGGAGTTGTTCGACATTGTTCAGAATATCAAATTCAGCGCCATTCCAAACAACAATGCCCTGGCCATCCAGTGTTTCAGCCCAACCATAATCGGTTGAAACTCCATTAATGGAGAAAATATCAGGACGCTCTAAGCCATTAATGGTTTGATTTTCGCCGACAACATCAGCAATTAAATTCTGGCCAGTTTCTGGTGTACCTGTCTGGGCAAAACTATAAGAGCCGTCTTCTGCTCTGGTGACCGTGCCATTATTAAAGCGAATTTCTTCAACATTATTCAACACATCGAAGTCAGCCCCTGTCCATACAACAGTGCCTTGTCCGTCGGCAGATGCCCCCCATCCATAGGCCGTTGAATTTCCATCGATTACAAACGCATCTGTTCCAGCTGTTCCATTGATGAACTGAGTTTCACCGGCAACATCTGCAATTAAGTTTGTTTCCCCATTATTTCCAGTATCCTCTGGCGTCAAAATGAAGGCTCCTGCTTCGTCTCTAGTCACTGTGCCATCATTGAAATTGATTTGCTCAATATCATTTAAGATATCAAAATCAGCGCCACTCCAAACAATAACTCCTGTTCCATCCAAAGTTTCAGCCCAGAGATAATCATTTGAACTTCCATCAATGACGAAAGCATCTCGCAATGCTGTTCCTGTTACAAATTGTGTTTGGCCTGCAATGTCAGCAATTTCATTGACTGCTGTTTCCCCTGCGATCCAATCGGCGATTGAGATTGTTTCTCCTGACGCAAATTCGACCAAGTCAGCATTAAAAACTGTATCTGTGCCTTGACTCACTGCACCTGTGCGATTGTCAGTGATGGTCACTGATGTATCTGCATTTGCTGTTAGAGTGTAGTCAGCGAATGTGCCTGTGTAAAAAATTGTGTCGATGCCAACACCGCCATTGATGAAATCATCGCCGCGGCCGCCCGTAATACGATCATCTCCAGGGCCACCATAAAGACTGTCGGCTCCGTCGCCGCCATCTATCGTGTCATCTCCAAGGCTACCCGAAATGATGTCTGGATCATTTGTGCCGTTTAGAGTTTGATCATCTGTTGTTTGTAGAGCTAGCAATTCTTCTGGAGTGAACGTTCCTGTTCTTGTGAAGGTTAAGCGCTCAATATTAATCAAGGTGTCTACGCCTTGATTGTCAGCAGCTTCTTCTGTATCCGTTAACGTCCAGCTACCATCTGCATTCTGTGAGATGATGTAGTCTGCATGAGTGCCAAAATGCATTGAGGTGTCGGTTCCTCCACCGCCATCTATGATGTCATCACCAGAGAAACCTGTTATTAGCTCATCGGCTTCAGTTCCGATTAACGTGTCGTCCCCAAGGGTGCCTAGAATTTCTTCTTCCATTTGGTACTCATTTACATGTTTTATTTTGGGTCAAAACAGCCCAATTATTAGCTACGAACATTTATAAGAACTTGATAATGCAAGATAAGTGACAAATTACAAATCAATTTCTCAAAACTCATTAACATGAGAGATCTGTTAGAGTGATTAATTTTAATCTGCTTAAGTGGTAAAAAATATGGATTTAACGGTCTTAGTACCGTTCATTACTCATTCAGAGGGCATAAATGCACTTTTAAGAATGAAAAATGTTTAGCTATTTAAGGCGTGTTGAATGATTTTTCGCATAACTGAAGGCAATGCTTCATCTGCTAATTTGTCTCTATTAACCCATTTACATCTCTCAGCATCAGCAAAAAGAGTGAATTCAGCTTCCTCACCTGGAATAATACGAAACACTTTTAGCTCAAGATGAAAATGAGTGAATGTATGTTTGACAATTCCTGGGACAGTCCACCAATCTCCTTTTAATGGCGGAGATTTGAGCATGTTTTCAGCTTCTTCCTTATTTTCAGTCCATTCAGAAGATGGAATTTCTTGCATATTTCCGAGCAAACCGCCTGGGGGTCGTTGATGTAACAAAACAGCCCCATCTTCTCGTAGTGCAAAAAATGCGGAGCCATAGCGGGTTGGTTTTGGTTTTTTACTCGCTCTTTTGGGTAAAGTGTTTTCAATACCTAAATGATAGCCTTCACAAGAAGAGGAGATTGGACATAAAAGACAAGAAGGATTTTTAGGAGTGCATATAGTTGCACCCAAATCCATTTGGGCTTGAGCAAAGTCGCCTGCACGGCGTGGCGGCGTTAAGGTGGTTGCTAATTGTTTTAATTTCTTTTTTACCCCGGGTAGTGGGTCTTCGACAGCAAATTGGCGTGCTACAACCCGCTCTATATTACCATCAACTGGTGTTGCTGTTTCATCAAAGGCTATTGCTGCGATTGCCGCCGCAGTATAAGGGCCAACGCCAGGTAAGGTTTCAAGTTCTTCAGCAAAAATGGGGAAATTGCCTTCATATTCATCACAAATCAATCTAGCGCATTTGTGTAGATTTTCAGCGCGCGTGTAATATCCAAGACCAGCCCAAGCTCTTCTAACATCTTCGTCGCTAGCTTTGCCCAAGTCTGTGATTTTTGGCCAAAGGGATATGAATTTATTGAAATAAGGTATGACCGTTTTAACAACGGTTTGCTGCAGCATGATTTCAGAAAGCCATACATGATACGGATTGGGTGCAACACCTGGCTTTGCGCGCCATGGGAGCTCTCTTTGTTCTTTATTATACCATTTCAAGAGCTTAGAAGAGAGTGCAGATTTATCCTTTAATGTTTTTTGTTTTGATACTGTTTTTTTACTCTGGCTATTCTTCTTTGAGCTTTTCTTAGTATCGCTCTTTGTTTTACTATTTGGCTTGGTTGTATTTGTTTTTTTAGTTGTGGCTTTTTTCTTGATTTGTTTTTTGGGGGCTTGCTTTTTTTTAGCTTTAGCAGATTTAGAGCCGACCTTTTCTAAAAGTTCAGCTTTTTCCTTGTTTTCCTTTTCGCTGATATCTATTTTCGCGTCAGCTTGAACAGCTTTTCCACCTTTAGCCATCGGTTTCCTCTCGAATCGACTTAACTCATGGTAAGTAATAAATGTCTCTGCTAAAAGACATATAATCGCTTTATTGGCGTTGAATGATTTCATACTAGAAGAAACCTGTTCCAACAGTACTTGATAAAAATGGCATTTGATAAAAACAAAAAAGTAGCAAATAGGAAAAAATCCGCTTTTAAAAATAGTGGCGCTAAGACTGTTGGGCAATTTCTCCCAGCTATCACGCGGCCAGTGTTTGAAAAATTTGGCTTTCAGCGAGCTGCTCTTTTAACTGACTGGGATATGATTGTTGGAGAACCTCTTTGTCATTTCACAGCGCCAGAGCAAATTAAGTGGCAAAAGAGTGGTAATGAAACAGCTGAAATTGAACAGCATGGACAAAAATCTGGTGCGACCTTAATCATAAGAGTTGAAGGGCCCGCAGCGCTTGAAGTGCAGCATTCTACTCCGCAGATAATGGAACGAATTAACGGTTATTTTGGCTACAAAGCCATTGGTTCAATCAGGATTCTGCAAGCTCCGATGACTGCAAAAGCAATTAAGCGCCCTAAAAAACAGGTTAACCTTGATATGCCCTTGCCAAATGAGCCTGTAGTTAAAAATGTTGATGACAGGCTTGAAGTGGCTCTGAAACGGCTTTGGCGGGGAATTCAGTCACGTAAAATCAACGATACAGGAAAAAAGTAGTGGTTTTTAACTGAAACACGTAAAATTGTTTTTGTTTTCGCACGTGAGGTATTAAAAGAAAACCTCACGCTTTATGTAGCGCATTGTAAATTTTAAAAACATGAAGGCATTTGTATATGGCTCATTCGATAAATTCACCAAATGGTGGTATGAAATTAATTCTTGGTTTAGTGGTTGCCGTTGCCATAGCTGGTGCTGGCTATTACTTTTATTCGCAGCAAACAACGAAAAACTCAGCTGCAACAACTGATGGCGCTGAAAAACTCGCTGAAAATGTGATGGGTAACAAAGATGCGCCTATTACTATCATTGAATATTCTTCTATGACTTGTGGACACTGTGCGGCATTTCATAATGATACGCTCCCTGGTTTGAAAGAAAAGTACATCAAGACGGGTAAGGTCAAATATATCGTCAGAGAATTTCCTCTTGATCAATTAGCAACAGCCGCATTTATGCTTGGACGCTGCTTACCTAAAAAGGATGCTTATTTTGACTTCGTAGATGTTCTATATGCGAAGCAAAAAGAGTGGGCTTATGCCGAAGACCGTGTTGGTTCTTTGAAAAAGCTAGCTAAGCAAGCCGGGTTCACAGATGAAACCTTTCAAGCTTGTCTTGATGATAAAAAATTATTTGCACAAGTCTTAGCTGTGAAAAATGCAGGAACTGCTGAATTTCGTATTCGCTCTACACCAACATTTTTCGTAAATGGTACTCGTCTTGAGGGTTCCCAACCTTTGGAAGAGTTTGAAAAACTATTTAAGCCTCTTTTAGAGAAATAAGATCTTTTTAAATGAGATTTTCAGTAAGTCTCATTTGATAAAACAATAGCATATAGAGAGGGAGTTATATTCAGTGCTAAAACTGGCTCACATTCACGGACAATGGCGCTTGTTCAAGCTGATTGGCTCTCTTTCTTTGTTTTTTTTACTTTCTGGATGCTCTGCTAATCAATTCTCATTAGGTGGAGATACTAAAAAAGCTAACGTGGATGAGATTGTGCTTGATGAAAAGGGCCTCCCTTCTATTGAGCAATTGATGAAAGCTGGCCCCTTGCCTGAAATGTACCTGGGTAAAGATACAGCGCCTGTCACTATCATTGAGTATGTCTCGCTAACCTGTCCGCATTGCCGTGCGTTTCATCAAAAGACATTTCCTTTATTAAAACGAGATTATATTAATAAGGGTAAGGTACGCTATATTGTGCGCGAATTCCCTATTGGTCGATCAGCTGGAAATGCTGCGATTGTCAGCCGTTGTGGATCTCCTAAACAATATTTTAAACTTGTTGATCTCTTTTTGAATAATCAACAGAAATGGGTTTCTCAGGAAGTCCGCTTAGATGCCATATATAATGTTGCTAAGAAGTCTGGTTTGAAACGGCCTGAATTTGATCAATGTATGAAAGATCAGGTTCTAATTGATAATTTAAATAAAGTTAAAAACAGAGGCCGTAAACTTGGTGTCTCTGGCACACCTACATTCTTTATTAATGGGCAAAAAATTCGCAAACCTCTTTCAATTGAGGAACTTAGAGCTTTAATAGACACACACATGAAGCTTGGTTAACTCAACGAATTTAATATGAGAGTTGATTTTAAGCTTATTTGGCAATTTTTCTCGCCCTACTTCTCTTTTTTCAAAAAGCCTGATATTGGTGTTTGTCTTAGGGGCTAGTCCCTAAAACATTCTTGATTTAAACAAACAAGATCAAGACCTAAGCAAACTATTATCCTTTCAGGTGTTTAACTCGGGTGCATATCACACAGTTAAAATTACTCGGCTTTAAAAGCTTTGTTGAGCCAACGGAACTCCTCATTCGCCCTGGGTTAACGGGTGTGGTAGGGCCAAACGGCTGTGGGAAGTCCAATTTGCTCGAAGCTCTTCGCTGGGTGATGGGGGAGACCTCTTATAAAGCGATGCGCGGCGGAGCTATGGATGATGTTATCTTTTCCGGTACACAACAGCGTCCCGCTCGAAATAATGCAGAAGTCACCATTACGATTGACAATAAAGCCCGCACTGCTCCTGCTGAGTTTAACAATGAAGATTTGCTTGAGATTGTCCGTACAATTGCACGAGGCGATGGTTCTTCTTACAGGGTTAATGGGCGAGATGTACGTGCCAAAGACATCAAGCTATTATTTGAAGACGCGGCCACTGGTGCACGCTCTCATGCACTCGTTCGCCAAGGACAAATTGGTGAGATTGTTAATTCGAAGCCGCAAGCGCGGCGGCGTATTTTAGAAGATGCGGCTGGCATTGCTGGATTACATAGCCGGCGACATGAAGCTGAATTAAGGTTGAATGCGGCTGAGACAAACCTTGAGCGTTTGGCTGATATTATGGGGCAGATGGATGCTCAACTAAATTCTCTCAAGCGGCAGGCACGCCATGCGCTGCGCTATAAAGATTTAAGTGAAAAGCTTTATGCTAAAGAAGCTCTATTGTTGCATTTACAATGGCGTGCTGCAGCTAATGCTGTCCTAAAATCTGAAACAGATTTAGCAAAAACTTTAGAACTTGTTGATACTGGTACGCTTAAAGAAACGACGGCTTTAACCAAACGAGAACAACTCCAATCTTCACTTCCCCCTCTTCGAGAAGCAGAAGCAAAGGCTGCTGCTGCTCTTCATCGTTTAACCCTTGCCAATGAAGGGCTTGACCGCGAAGAGGAGCAAGCTCGGACCAGAGAAGCTGAATTGAGATCAAGCTTAACAGATACAACGACTGATTTGGCTCGTGATGAAGTGTTGATCAAAGACGGGACACAAATTTCTCTTCGTCTATCGACTGAAATTACTACTTTAGAAAATGAGATTGCTGAGCTTCAGTCAAAAAAGTTATCCGCCAAAACAAAGCTTGATGAAACAACTGCTTCTCTTCAAGAGGGGGAGGTTTTATTTAATGAGCTTTCTCAATCACGTGCCAACGCTCATGCAAGGCGCTCTAGCCTTTTATCTGACATTGAACGTCTTGAGAATCAAATTTCACATTTAACACAACAAGTTAGTCAGCTAGAAACTGAGAAAAAAGAGTTACTCTCTTTAAAGTCTGACCAATCGGGTTCTCAATCTGAGGACGCACTTTTAAAAGAAATTACTGCATTTGAAAACAAAGTCTCAATCTCTGAGGAAAAAATTTCGTCACTTGATCAAGAGTTTTCTACTGCTAAGACAGATGCTCAAACTCTACGTCTGACAGAAAATGAGATGGCGCTGGCTCTTCGTTCTCATGAAACTGAAATTGCTTTGCTTGAAAAGCTTTTGAGCCCGAAGAGTGAAACTCAAATCCCCATTATGGATGAACTTCAGACCCAGAATGGTTTTGAATTAGCACTTTGGGCGGCGCTTGGTGATGACCTTGATATGCCAAAAGAAGCAACCGTTTCTGATCTTGAAGCAACCAATTATTGGCGCGAGGTCGAACAGCTAACACCTGCCACTTTACCTCAGGGAATTTCAGCTCTCTCTGAATTTATACAAGGGCCTCCTTTCCTTACGAGACGGCTTGCATTTGTTGGTGTCGTTGATGAAACCCAAGCACTTTTGTTACAGCAAAAACTGCAACCGGGGCATTCTTTAGTTAGTAAATCTGGTGGCTTGTGGCGATGGGATGGGTTTATCCTTTCCCCTAATGCGCCTTCTTCTGCCCCACAGAGACTAACAGAGCGTAACCGGCTTCCTCTTTTGATTGAAGAGCATGAAACTCTTCAAAAAACGATTTTGCTTCACCGTACGAACCTTAAAACTCGCGAAGAAACTCTCAGCTCTCTTGAAGCTGAATTGAGGGAAACTCGACAAGCTTTGTTTCAAACACAGCAAAAACTAAAAGAGGCGAACCAACATTTACGAGCCGTTGAACAGAAAAACCGCAAAGTAGATGGTCGTCTTGCTGCAATAGCTGAGAGCCTAGTTTCCCGCGGACAAGAACTAGACAGTACAAGGACATCTTATCAAACCCTATCGAATGATTTAGAAGCCCTTCCACCTCTCGACCAAATTGACAAAGAGCATAGCGAGCAGAAAGATTTGGTTGCAAAGTTAAGGTCCGTTCACTCAGAAGCACAATTGCATTGGGCCGGGTTAGAGCGGGAAGAAAAATTACATCTGAACCGTATAAATGAAATGAAAAAAGAGCGGGATGACTGGACGACACGCGCAAAAGACGCACAAAGTCATATTGATGAACTAAAAACGCGTATTGAAAAAACTCAACAAGAACTATCTCAATTTGTGGACCTGCCTGCACGCTTCAACACCCAGCGCCAAAATTTGCTGAATGAACTTAGCCTTGCAGAAACGAAACGCAATACTGAGAGTGATGCCCTTGCCGTTGCTGAAGAGACTTCTATTCAGTTTGATAAAGAACTGCGCACCTTGCAATCTGACTTAATGGCTTTGCGAGAAGAGAAAGCACGCGAGGAAACACGATTAGATGCTGCGCGCTCACAACTCATTCAACAGGCCAGAGACATTGAGACAAAACTCAATGTCAAAGCTGACGCTTGTTTAGCGCATTCTGGTTTTGAAGCTGCAATTACGCTGCCACCCATCCGCGATGTACAAGATGATGTATCCCGATTAAAGAAGGATCGCGACCGACTTGGAGCTGTGAATTTACGTGCTGAAGATGAAATTAAGGAATTAGAAGATACGTTTGGTTCCATGATTTCTGAGAGAGATGATCTTGAAAGTGCTGTTTCTAAATTACGCTCAGGAGTGAACCAGTTAAACCAAGAAGGCCGGCAACGATTGCTTACAGCCTTTGATGAAGTCAATGCTCACTTCAAACGACTATTTCAAACTTTGTTCGCTGGCGGTGAAGCTGAACTCAAACTCATTGACTCTGATGACCCTCTTGAGGCTGGTCTTGAAATTATTGCTCGGCCACCAGGCAAGCGCCCTCAAGTCCTGACCCTTCTTTCTGGTGGTGAAAAAGCTCTAACTGCAATGTCGCTTCTTTTTGCTGTGTTTCTCACCAACCCGTCACCGATTTGCGTTCTCGATGAAGTTGATGCCCCACTTGATGACACCAATGTTGATCGATTTTGCTTGATGATGGAAGAGATGGCACGCTCAACAGATACAAGGTTTCTTGTTATCACCCATCACCCAATGACGATGGAACGTATGGACCGCCTATTTGGTGTGACGATGTCTGAAAAGGGCGTGAGCCAATTGGTGAGTGTCGACCTCGCGGCAGCTGAAGGACTTTTGGAGACGGCTTAATAACTAAGAAGCTTTCTCCACTTCAATTGCCGGCCTTCTATCTCACTTGAGTTCAAAGGAGATAAGTGAGATAGAAGCCTTAAATTAATTAACTTGTTTCAGTTTTTTTCTTTCGGGCTATTTTAATATTGCAGCCTTTCTTTTGGGCTATTTTATCTAGGGTATCTATTTCCCCTTTTATTTTCGCATATTCTGCTGCTTCATGACCATTGCCTTTGATGAAAAATGCAGCAGGAAAAAAGACCACAACAGCAACTGCAGTTGCAACACCGTCATTGGTTGCATTACTATCCACAACTCCAGCTAGTTTAGTAGCGCGCGCCGATATACGTTTCATTTCTTCAGCTATTTGGCTACAACTATACCCTCTATAGTTAAGTGGAGAAACATAACTTGCTTCAATATTATCTGCACTTTTTGCGCAAGAAGCCATTAGTACTGCAATAACTGCAATACTACTCAATTTAACAAAACCCATAACTACGCCCCGATGTCTTTATTATCAATATTTGTTAATAAACATCATGCTTTCATCAAAACAACAATAAAAAAACACTCTTTATAATATATTTATACGTAAAAATGA
>JAJFHW010000216.1 GCA_021775385.1 Hyphomicrobiales bacterium
TGTTTTTCTGCCACTCTGCTTTTGTGCTGTGTGGCTTGCGTTGAAAAGAACATGGACCATCTGATCGAAGAAAAAAAGAGCACCTCACAGCCCCGTGAAATCGTTTGATAATTGCGGTGGAAAGCGATGAGTTTCGTGATCAACTCTCACGCTGGCGTGAAGCTCAGTCGCGCAAACGAGAGGAAACCATCACCACAATCTCGCATTCCCGTGATAGCAAAACAGTGAGCAGCAAATTCATACCTCTCAAACCCACATTATCTTGTATCCATTCTTTGATAATAGAACCTCTTACTTATGCTCTATCTATTTAATCTTACAAAAATAAAAAAAGCTGGCAGCAATAAAACCACCAGCTCTCAATTTCCAATTAAGCCTCTACAACTTTCAGACACCCTTTTGAACGCCCAAACTTACCTTTACGTTGTTTGCGCTCTAAACGCCGCACACAGCGCCGCTTAGCAACCTTACAAGCCGAACTCTCCTTCTTTCGTGTCGCATTTCCCATAATCTCATTTCCGGCATTATCCCACGCCTTATACTGACACCAATTCTTTTTAGCGTGCGCAGTACCAGATGCACTTGCCAATACCGCCCCCGCCAACAAAGCAACACCAAACAACTGAACGATCGTTTTCATAATGAACGTCTCCTTTTTATCTATTTTCATGTGCAAATAATCTGCATCTGAAAATCAGTCGCAAAAGAAAAGAACCCGGTTCAATTCAGGAATAAAAAATTTGGCCCCACAAATGTGAGGCCAAATCGAGGACGAAGATAAATCACTAGTCTAGTAATAAATTAGTGGCTCTTCTCAGAACCTTCAAACGTTGGATAATCAACACCAAATGGACCAAGCTTATGCGGACCAGCATGAGCTGCAAGTGAGGCACCAATCAGAGAAAATAGAACGATAGATAAACCAATAATCTTTTTCATGAGGAAGTCTCCATTTAAAAATTAACAACTGCCCCAACTATGCCCCTCAGCAGATAAAGAGGAATTTACACAAAAGTAAAATTCCAGTAACCAAGTTACTTCACTCCCTATTTCTTCATTTGACCACCTCAAATGTTCCTGTTATGTTCTTTTTGTTATGAGCATAAGAAAACCAGAAACTCCCGAACAATTATACCTAGACTTTGATGGCTTCTTTGCTTCAGTTGAGCAACAAGCCAACCCAAAGCTGCAAGGTAAACCTGTAGGCGTCATCCCGTTTGACACAACAGATTTCACCTGCGTCATCGCCTGCTCCAAAGAAGCCAAGAAACGCGGCGTCAAAAATGTCATGCCAATCAGAGAAGCAAAAAAGCGCTGCCATGATCTCATCCTCGTGCCTCAAAAACCAGATCTGTACAGACGTGCCCACAACACATTAATCAATGAGATCATGTCGGTTACACCAATAGAAGCCATCAAATCCATTGATGAGCTCACCTGCAAACTTGATCAATACAACAGACAAAGACCAAACTTGATAGCAGCCAACATAAAAAAACGCATTCATGATAATATCGGCCCTCATATCACCTGTTCAATCGGCCTTGCCGCCAACCGGCAATTGGCCAAAATCGCTTGCAAACAAGACAAACCAAACGGCACAACCATCTGGCACCCTAAAGACATGCCAGGCCCTCTTGAAGATATCCCCTTTGAAGACATTCCCGGCATTGGCGGCAGAATGCGCAAACGCCTCTATCAAGCTGGAATTTTCAACACAAAAACTCTTTTGAAAACCAGCCCCAAACAAATGCGCGCCCTCTGGCGTAATGTCACTGGCGAACGCATTTGGTATGCTCTGCATGGCTATGATGTAAAAGCACAGCCAAGCAAACGTGGTATGTTCGGCCATAGCCGCGTTCTTCCCCCAGAAAACCGCTCGCAAAAAGAAGCCAAAGCCTGCGCAAGACTTTTACTTGTGAAAGCCGCCCGGCGCATGCGGCGAGAAAAATATTATGCCAGCAAATTATGGCTGCACTTCACCTTGCGGTTTCCAAATAAACTCCACAAAAACTTTAGCGGAGATCTCAGCTTCCCCCCCTGTCAAGATGACCAGGCCATTCTCAAGGCCTTTCATCAACTCTGGGACGAAACGGCACCTCACTTACCAAAAGAGGGCCGCATTTTAAAAGTTGGCGTCGCGCTCTACCAATTAGAAACAGCCAATAGCAGGCAACTCGACCTTTTCTATAACGAAGATAAATCACGCCAAAAGTGGGAAAAAATAAACTCAGCCATTGATACGCTGAACTCCAAATACAGCAAAACCATTGTCAGCATCGGCCCATGGCAGCCCCCCGCTGGCGGCTATGCTGGAGGCAAAATTTCATACGTAAGAGTGCCAGGAGCCGAAGACTTTTGGTAAAGCTTAGGCTTTTTATAAGGAGCTGATTTTACGCACATTCAACACACCCTCACTATACGAAGAAGGAGCTCAGCCCCTTTCGGGTTGAGGAACATGGCGTAGCAAGAGCGTAGCCCGGTGCCTAGCACCGCCCCTCGGAGGTCTATGAGCTTCAGCTCATAGAATAGCCGTGAGAGAAAAAAACAACGGTTGCGAGTGGGCAACCTGAAGCGCCACTAAAAACCAATAACCGTGAGAGAGAGAAAATGAACTGGAAAAACGAATATCAATTACTCGATTTAGAAGAGGATAAAGTCATAGGCTTTACCTGCAAAAAATGCGGACTTTATTATGCTCAATCAGTCAAAGAGCTCCTCATTCATTATGACAAACAAACCTACCCAACCGAGGTTGAAAAAACCATGAAATGCAAAAAATGGGGATGCAACGGCCCTTTACGCATAGAAATCAGCCAACAGCACCTCATTGAAGCCTTTCAAGGCGGCCTACCCTAAAAAAACAACAGAGCCAACAGCCAAGAAAAAACATAAAGCACTGATTAATATAAAAAAAGATTGGAAAACCCAAAAATAAATGATTTTTTTGAAATTCGGCCTTGGCAAATCGAGAAAAGCTTTGTAAAAGAAGCGCTTCACACATTGCTTTCTACTCTTGAAAGTAAGTGAAATTCACATTGGTCCTCAGTAGCTCAGTTGGTAGAGCAAACGACTGTTAATCGTTAGGTCGCTGGTTCGAGCCCGGCCTGAGGAGCCATTATCCCCCTCCCAAAAAAAATCTTAAAAACTCAGCTAATCATAAGACAAATATCCATATAAAAATGCTGACAAGTGACCTCAAATCACTCATCAACATCTTTTCGGAGCAAAAAACAACAGCGCTTAAGCAACTTGAATTAATGGCATATAAAAATCCTTTCCGCTCACACCCTGCGACTTATTTATAATAAGGAGAGCTCATTTCTCTACTAGCCAATTCCGTAGCCTTCGCATCAAAAATACGCGTGTAAAATGCAGCATTGAGTTTTTTCGCCGTTTTGGGAAATACATGAATGGCAAACTCTTTTGCATTCTCAATAGTATCAAAAGCATCAACCCCCCCAAGCGTATGAGTATTCAAACCACTTAACCATAGTTTTGAAATCAACCCTTTTTGCTGCTTTAAAACTAGGTTACGAGATTTCCAGGGAGCTCTATCAAAAGGTACATTCACTTGAACTTCAGTATAAACAAAAGCACCTGGCCTTTGTTTAGCTTCAACACCAAAATGAGGAGAATTCATACCAAAACTAGCATCTTTAACAACGCTTCCATCAAAAATTCGGGTGGTTTGAGCAACCCCTAACTTCTTAGCCAAGTCAGGAAAAAATACCGTGCAATAACGCTGAGCATCTTCAACAGACTTAAAACTATAAATCCCACCAACAGAATTATTGCCAACTCCAGCAAACCACGTTTTATCTAACAAACCAGCTTGAGAAGAAATTAACAAATTCAAATCTCTCCATGGAACCTTCTTAAAAGACATATCAATTTGAAGTTCAGTATAAACAAAAGCTTTTGGTGAATTAACTGAACTAGCAGCGTCAGCAGTACTCACATTTGATATTAAACCACCAAACTCTCCAGCTGAGAGCAAAACAGCTGCACCTGTAGCCTTACCCAAAAAACCAAACAATTCACGTCGGCTAAACCCGGCAGGTTTCATCATAAAGTCATTTTCAATCGCATTTTTCATCTTATAGTCTCCATCTTCCTAAAACTTCACTGCAGACTTGCAGGACGTTTCAAAATATTTTATAGTGATCGTTATAAAAAATATAATATAGCGATCGTTATTTTGTCAAGAAATTATAACGATCGTTATAGTTCAAAGGAGTCCTTGTGGAAAAACCACCTAGCAAAAAAGAACAAACCAGAGAAAAAATCCTAGTAGCTGCAAGTCAAAACTTCAGGAGCAACGGCTATGCTGGCATAGGGGTGGATGGAATAGCCAAAGCAGCAGGTGTTACATCAGGCGCATTTTACTCGCATTTCGGTTCTAAAGACGGAGCTTTTGATGCAGCGCTAATTTCAGGATTAAATGAAGTGATAGAAGGCATTCCCCAATTTCAGGAAAAATTCGGAAAGAAATGGGTTGAAGAATTTGCTGAATACTATCTAGGACAGAAACACCAAAATGACCTTGCCTGTGGCTGCGCGATGACAACACTTTCACCAGAAGTTGTGCGAGCAGCAAGTGAAACCCAAGCCACTTACGAAAAAATGATGTCCAAGATTATTAACCTTGCAGCCAATGGCCTTGAGGGCAATTCACTAGAAGAAAGACGCGCCAGAGCATGGACAATGCTAAGCATTCTCATAGGCGGTCTTACTGTAGCACGCGCGGTAAAAAGTAAAAAAAC
Source organism: Hyphomicrobiales bacterium (assembly GCA_021775385.1). GTDB lineage: Bacteria > Pseudomonadota > Alphaproteobacteria > Rhizobiales > HXMU1428-3 > HXMU1428-3. The sequence continues at coordinate 4,767 of JAJFHW010000216.1, forward strand.
AACCGATGAAATCGCAAAATCAATTAAAGCATCAGCAATAACCGCAGCAGGAAAGACACAAAACCATCAAGCAAATTAAGCTTTAAAAAACGACAAAAACACTTCATTCAGGCATTAAAGCAGGTAAGTTTGACAGTCTTCTATTTAAAAAATATATGAAATCATCTAGGTCCCCCCCCCTAAAGTACCGTTAAAAATAGAAGAGAGACGCTAACCATCAAGTAAAAGGGTGGTAGAATGATAGTGTGAAATATTGATCGAAGGTAAAAGTTATGAATAAAAAAACAGCAAAATTTATAAGCTTAAGTGCAACATTTTTATTTACTGTTATTCTCACTCAGATGACATTTAATCAAGCCCAAGCAGAAGAAACCATACCAAGTCTTCTTGGCACTTGGAGCGGAAAAAATAATACAATCTCAGAAAAAAAGGGATACAAAACAAGAAACAAAACCATTCATGTAACTGAGCAAAAAGACAGAAGGTTTAAGGGGTACTTCACATACTCAGGAGGAAGAGTGGATTTTTTTGGTGTTGTCTATCCAGATAATAAATCTTTCACCTGGGTATCGCCTGGTAGCAGAGGTTATAATCATGGCCGCATCTTAACTAAAGAAAAAATCTCAGCCTGCTTTGTTGAGGCTGGTATAGACGCAACTGCGGGCTGTACAACTTTGAAGAAATCAAAATGATTTATAATCAATACAAGAAGTTTGGCCCCATGTGAAAAGCAATATTATTCTCTTCAAAGAACAGAACGTCCTCTTTAACTTTTGATGCTTTGTCAGAGACAACTAAATTATTAAAATTATCTCTCATTTATCCCAAGTTTGATAATGAGAACGCATATACCCAATACCTTGAAGAATAATCTCCTCCAACACACTAAGATCCACATCATCAAGCTTGTTAATATAAAGGCAAGCTTTGCCAAGTTTATGCTTTCCAAGTCTACTAAGAGGCTCCGACATATCCCGGTAGCCCGGCATAATATACAAAGAAAGGGCCGATTTACGCGGACTAAAGCCCGTCATCAAAAACTCCCCTTCCCTGCCGCTTTCATATTTATAATAATAGCGCCC
>JAJFHW010000217.1 GCA_021775385.1 Hyphomicrobiales bacterium
AATCTTGCAAACCTTCATCATCATCCATTTCATCAACGCCTATGCGACATTTCACAGTTGGTGGAGTTTCAGTCACCTCACTTATCGCCGTCATGCATTCTCGAACCAATTCAGGTTCCCGCATAAGGCAGGCACCAAAGCTTCCATTTTGTACGCGGTCTGATGGACAGCCTACATTTAAATTAATTTCATCATATCCAAAATCATTGGCTATTTGTGTGGCTTGTTGCAATTTTTCAGGGTCAGAGCCGCCGAGTTGCAGAGCAACTGGATGTTCAGCTTCGTTAAAACCTAACAACCGCTCCTTGTCCCCATGAATGATAGCGTCGGCTGTTACCATTTCTGTATAAAGCAGAGCGCGTTCGGTGATTGTCCGATGGAAAAAACGGCAATGCCGATCCGTCCACTCCATCATGGGAGCAAGCGAAAATTTGTGAGGTTCCGTCTTTGTCATGAGCGCATCATTCAATCACGTATATTAAAAAATAGATTGATCTTTTATATCTAGATCGAGCTAATCTCAAACTAAAAAAGAATCATGACCATTATAGAGCGATCAGAAACGAATTGTAGGCTCAATTATTTGGCACAGCTTTAAAGACCTTTGTGAAAATTTATTTGTTCACTACTCAGCTACAAACTTGTAAGCATTGCCTTTTTTCTCTACGTAGCCAATTCCCGGGCTTGGCAAATGGAAGCCAATTAGTTTTGTTTTTTCATGAGATAGTTTATCCAAGAGGCTTTTTCTTGATTTTATGCCCTGGTCTTTATCTTCATCGCTACCTGCACTGATACCTGGTTGTTCGAAAGAAATGTGATGATTGCTAATAGCGTCACCAACAATCACTAGGTTTTCAGATCCCATTTTAACTTCAAAAGATGCATGACCAGCTGTGTGGCCGCTTGTGTCTAAGCTTGCTATGTTTGGCAGGATTTCTGCGCCATATTTGAAGAAGCTCATATCTTTTTCTAAAGTCGCAAGTAATCGTTTGGCACCTGCTGCAAAGCTTTTCCGGCTTTCAGCAATGTTTGTTAAGGTGTTCGGGTCAGTCCAATAAGCCCATTCTTTTTCTGAAATCATATATTTAGCGTTTGGAAACAATGGTTCGTCAAATTCATCTAACACGCCCCATAAATGATCTGGGTGAGCATGAGTGAAGACAACATCAGTTACCTCTTCCATAGCTACACCTAAGTGCTCAAATGCATCCACAATTTTACCAGCTGTTGGCATAAAATTAGGACCGGAACCGACATCAAACAGAATGGTTCTTTTGCCATCCCTTAAAAGGGTCAGGTTGCAGTCTCTCTTTTGTGTCTCAGCCTGAAGATTGTATTTTTTTAGGATTGGCTCGTAGGTTTCTTTGGGTAAAGAGCCGAAGAGAAATGATGTTGGTAATTGCAGATGTCCATCGCTTACACTATCAATTCTAATGCCATTTGCGCTTATGGTATTTTTACTCCATGCAGGCCCGGCCAACGTTGGTAGTGCCATGAGTGAAGCACTCGTTGCGCCTATTTTTAGTAAGTCTCTTCTATTCAGTGTCATTTGCCCGTCCCCTATTTTTCAAAATTCAGAATTTAAAAAAACGCCTTATATTCTTATATATGATTTTTTGAATATTTTAGCATATTGGAATTTGAGGCGCAATGGAGATGATGCTCGTCACTGTTTCGTCCTTTCGTATGAATGCTTAACGAGCTGCCGCATAAATTTTTAATGGCTCAATGGGAACTTCTCTTTTTATGTTTGTGCCTTTACAAGGCAATCGCATAGCTCTCTGACAGCTCCAAAACCACCTGCTTTGCTTGTGATATAGCTCGCTGTTGCTTTTACTTCTTCAACTCCATTTGGAACTGTCACCGAACACCCGACAGCTTTCAGCAATGAAAGGTCATTTACATCATCTGCAATATGAGCGGTTTCATTGAAGTTGATTGACAACTCATTGGTCAATTCTTCTATTTTTTCTCGCTTATCAGAAATACCCATAAAACAATAGTCAATGCCCAGCACATCAGCTCTTGATTGGATGATTTGAGTGTTACTCATGGTTACAAAACAAGTTTTGATACCTATTTTTTGAATAAGCTTTATCCCCATTCCATCTAAAACATTGAACTTGATCATGATTTGCCCTTCAGGCCCGTAATACATGCCTCCATCTGTCATGACGCCATCAATGTCGCAACACAATAATTTTATTGATTTTAGAGCTTTTAGCCCCTCTGTACTTGCAATTGGCAAGGGCCGTGTATTATTTTGCATTTTTTCTTTTATTCCCCGTGAGTTAGTAAGACTTAAAACTTTAAATAACGATTGGTATCGATAATTTTTCATTATCTGTATGTAAATATATTTTTGCAGTATTTATGCACGAAGCCCCTTGTTCAAAACATAAAACTTCGCCATTATTGCCGGTCTTTACACCATTTATTCGAATATATCGCTTATAGGCAGGATTTTAGCTATGCGCACAGATAACCCACCCGTTATTCATTTAAAAGATTATAACCCCAGCGCTTATCTTATAGATGACGTATCGCTCGACTTTGAACTCTCGCCCAAAGCGACGAAAGTCTCTTCGCAGTTAAAAATGCGTCCGAACCCAGCTTCTGATGAGAAAGACGCTGAGCTTGTTCTGGATGGCGAGATGATTAAACTCAAATCCGTTAAACTTGATGGTTCAGTTTTAAAAGCTGAAAGTGACTATGCAGTCAAAGATGAGACTTTGACTATTTTTAAGCTGCCACAAAAAGCTTTTACCTTAGAGATCAATACAGTTTGTAACCCTGAAGCCAACAAAGCACTTTCTGGTCTTTATCGCTCTTCTGGAAATTATTGCACTCAATGTGAAGCTGAGGGTTTTCGCCGGATTACTTATTATCTTGACCGCCCTGATGTAATGGCAGTTTTTACTGTGCGCGTGGAAGGCTCACTAGAAGATAACCCGGTACTTTTATCAAATGGTAATTTGATCGAGCATGGTGAGGGAAAATCAGCCGGTACTCATTACACTCTTTGGCATGACCCTCACCCAAAACCAGCTTATTTATTTGCACTAGTTGGCGGTGACCTAGCCGTAGTAAAAGATAGTTTTACAACTGCTTCCGGCAAACAAGTTGAGCTTGGTATTTATGTTGAGCACGGTAAAGAAGATCGCTGTGACTGGGCGATGGATAGTTTAAAGCGCTCAATGAAATGGGATGAGGAGCGTTTTGGCCGTGAATATGATCTCGACATTTTTAACATCGTTGCTGTTTCTGATTTCAATATGGGGGCAATGGAAAATAAGGGACTGAATATCTTTAATGATAAACTGGTTCTTGCCCGCCCTGACACAGCGACTGACAATGATTATATGGCCATTGAATCAGTGATTGCACATGAATATTTCCATAACTGGACAGGCAACAGAATTACTTGCCGTGACTGGTTTCAACTTTGCCTGAAAGAAGGACTTACCGTTTATCGGGATCAAGAATTTTCATCCGATGAGCGTAACCGCGCTGTGCAGCGGATTATGGATGTGCGCCGTTTGAAAGCTGTACAGTTCCCTGAAGATGGAGGACCGTTGTCTCATCCTGTCCGCCCAAGCAGTTATATTGAGATCAATAATTTTTATACATCAACGGTTTATCAAAAAGGTGCCGAGCTTTGCCGAATGATTGAAACTATTGTTGGCTTTAAAGGCTTTCGAAAGGGCATGGACCTTTATTTCAAACGCCATGACGGAGAAGCCGCGACAGTTGAAGACTTTATTGCTTCGATGGCAGATGCCAATAAGGCTGATCTTTCACAATTTTCAACATGGTATAATCAGTCTGGTACGCCTGAGCTTGTCTGTAAATATACATTCAATGAAGATAAAAAAACGGGCACTCTAAATGTTGAACAAATAACAGCGCCGACACAAGATCAATCAAAGAAGGTACCTTTGCATATTCCATTGCGTCTTGGTTTTGTTGCAGCTGGTGGTCGGGACAAAGCTCCTAAATTACTTAGTGGTGAGCGAATTAAAGATAGTGTCATTCACATAACAGAAGCGTCTCAGAGTTTTGAATTTAAATCTGTGGCCGCTCGCAATGTACCGTCTTTGTTGAGAGACTTTTCAGCACCTGTGAATTTACGCATTGATTACACTGAAAAAGAACTTATTTTTCTAGCTCAAAATGACACGAATTTATTTAATCGGTGGCAAGCTGCTCAGACTTTACTCACGCACTCACTCCTTCATATGATTGATCGAATTCGGGATGGTAAGTCTCCAGGTGGGAATGCACGACTTGCTCGCCTCATTGGTAAAACTGTTTTGAACGAAGAGATTGATCCAGCTTATAGAGCAGCATTCTTATCTCTACCTACCGAAGCTGATTTGGTTCGTGCTTTAGGGAAAAACATTGACCCAACAGCAAATGGCCGTGCGAAAAAAGCCTTAGCCAAATCTATTGGTAAAACATTGCGTGATGGTTTAATCGAGGTTTATGAAACTCATCAAGGGCGGGGAGCTTATTCTCCCGATGCTTTGAGCGAAGGGAAGCGTAGTTTACGCGCTTCTTGCTTGATGTTCTTAACTGCTACTGAAATGGCAGAAGAGTATGAGCGAGCGAACATTCATTACAATACAGCGCGTAATATGACAGCTGCGGTTGCTGCGCTTCAATCATTGAACGGGCACCGCTCAGCTGAAAGAGATATTGTCTTTCAAGATTTCCATGATAAATGGCTTGATGATCATTTGGTAATTGATAAATGGTTTGGGCTTCAGGCTATGTGCCCTCTTCCATCAACCCTTAAAACCGTGCGGTCTCTATTGCGGCACGAGAAATTTAATATTGAAAACCCAAATAAGGTTCGGGCTGTTTTGGCGGCATTTGCTGGAGCTAACCCAACTCAATTTAACCGGACTGATGGTAAGGGCTATGAGCTTATGGCCAAGCAAATTTTAAGGATTGATCGCTTTAACCCGCAGATTGCCGCACGTTTAATTGGAGCTTTTAGAAGTTGGCAAAAACTTGAACCTATCCGCCAAAACCTTATGAGAGAGCAATTAAAGTCTATCTCAGAAGAGACTAAGCTCTCTAAGGATAGTTTTGAGATAGTGCAAAAAATACTTGGCTAGAATTACAAAATATAGTTAGTATCCGGATTGAAGGGGCGGGTTGGACTAATCCCCCATCGCCTGTCTCTTCACCATTTGGTTCTTAAGCTTGCTGGTTTTGGTAAAATAGGGATTAACTTACCCGCATTAACCTCTTTATCTCAATTAATTAAATAACTCACCTTTGGATTTTACAACTATGTATGAGCTGATTAAACAAGCCCACTTTATTGCGATATTCATTTGGATCGTCAGTATGATCCTTGCTGGCTTTACTCTTAAAAGTGCCGCACGTGGTACTTACACCAAAATTTTAAGAGGCTTTATGTCACTTGGTATCTCTTTTACCTGGCTATTGGGTATTTATATGGCCTATTTTGGCGGTCATTATACCTCTTTATGGTTTTGGGCAAAAATAGTTTTGGTATTTACTCTTTCTGGCTTACATGGGAAAATCGCTGGCCAATTGCGCAAAAATGAAGAAACTCTCTCTTATAAATCCATCGCCAGCATGAGTTTTATAACTCTTTTGACCGTTGTTTTGGTCTTATATCTGGCTCTTTTAAAGCCTTTTTAAAAAAAACAGCTCTCACAAACACACAAATCGTTAACACTTACGAAAGATCTTGCATCGAATCATTTATTTTTATCAAATGATATCAATTCAATGATGAGATGCGCTTGCACCTCTCAGATTTTATGAAACCCAATAGCCCGATTAATCATGTGGGGGCCTGATTTTTCTTGTGAGGGATCCTCTTGTATCGACACTTTAAATTTCATCGAGCACGGAAGCTCTATGAATATCTACGCCTAATGAGATCAATTCTCTTTGCAGTGATGCATATTGTGCGTGAACAATTCAAAGTGCTCGCAGCTTTTTCTCATTTTAGCTTGCGGTTTATACGTGTTGTTATTCGTCGATTAATTTCAAAAATAAAATCTAGACAACTAACGATCGTTATTTATGGTTTATTTATAACCTTAACGTTGAAATTTTTTAGTCTCACGACTTCTCTTTTTGCAATTTTACAACCGCCGTTCTTTGCAGTTCAACTCTTAGATGGAGTACTAATTTCTCTGGTTCTTATTCTTGTTTACCTACTTGGGGCCATTGTTCATCCGTTGATTTCTATGGAGAGACATGAGAATAAAGACATTTTGAAATTTGGAGATGATTTTAGCCAATTGCTATCTCTGCGAGGTGCAATCGAAAGCATGCCAGAGGCTTTCTCGTTGTGGGATAGAAATAGAAAACTTGTTCTCTCTAATTCTAAATTTGTTGATACTTACCACTTTAAGGGCTGTAAGCTTTCTAAAAACAATGTTGGAACACCACCTGATTATTTTCAATTTGATGCTAAAATTAATCAACTGATGATGCGACCTATCCGGGCCAACAAATCTTTTACACCAAGTAACTATGAAACGCAGATGCGTAATGGTCGGTGGCTTCAGATACAAGAGACACCGACTGTCGATGGTGGATTGATGAGTGTATCATTTGACATCACGAAGTTAAAAACCAGCCAACAAAATCTCGCTATTCGTGAACAGCAAATGTGTAACACAGTTGAAAATTTACGAGAGTCGCGTCGTGAACTTGAGCAGAAGACTCAGAAGTTAGCTGAATTAGCTGATAAATACATGCGAGAAAAAGAGCGGGCTGAAGACGCTAACCGTGTTAAATCTGAATTCTTAGCTAATATCAGCCATGAACTGCGAACACCTCTAAATGCTATTATTGGGTTTTCTGATATGATGCATCGTGAAGTGCTTGGCCCAATAGATAATGCGCAATATGCCGATTATATCAATGATATCAATATGAGTGGTGCGTACCTACTTGAGTTAATAAATGATATTCTCGATATGTCACGTATTGAAGCTGGTCGCTTAACATTAGAAACAAAACCCTGCTCACTCCGAGCGTTATTGGATGATTGTATTCACATAGTTAGTGCTCAAGCAGAAACTCAAAACATTGAGCTGCAACCGACCATACCAACGGATGTTGAAGTGGTTCTAGATCGACGCGCAATTAAACAGGTTATGCTAAACCTTATGTCGAATGCGATTAAGTTCACACCTGAAGGTGGTGCCGTACAACTTTCAGCTGTAATGGATCAATCTTCAGTTCATATATATGTAAAGGATAATGGTATTGGGATTGAACCGACTGCTATTTCTAAATTAGGAAAACCGTTTCAACAGGTCGAAAACCAATTGACTAAATGTCACTCTGGTACAGGGCTTGGCCTGGCTATATCTCGAAGTCTTGTTGATTTGCATGGCGGGCACTTATCTATTGAGAGTGAGGTTGGAGTTGGGACAACGGTTCTTGTTACATTGCCCCTTATTTCACCTTCGACTGGTCTTTCTAATGTTAAGAAAGACCAATCCTTGAAATCTATTGCTGCTTAATGCCGTTCATCGTGGCGACGTTTACGGTGTCTGTGACGTCGTTCTATTTTCCGTTTGATCTTTTTTAGAACGTCTTTTCTTTCTTCGACAGTTAACAGCTCTGCTATATCGGCGATAACTTTACCTCCATTAACCCAACGCTGATTGTGCTGCTCAAGCTCTTTGTTAAACGTTGTCAGGAATTGTTCTCTGTTAAAGTTTTCTTCCAAGAGAATTCCTTCAAATTTATCCCAATTACGGATCATTTTGCCTGGGCGATGAGGTGAAGACTTTTTGTACTCCTCAAGAAGCTTTTTAATTTGCGGTCGCTTTTCTTCCGGAATTACTTTTAGGACATGATGCTGCATACCCCAATGGCGCCATTTTTTATGAAACCCTAATTTTTTACTGGCAACCACTCCAACAACTGCAAAGTTTAGTGCCAAAGATATAAAGAATATTATTTTAACCCACCGGGACATACTCTTCCTCCTTACTTAATTTAATTTTTTAAAAACTCAGCTGTATCAATACTGTATTCTGTGCCTAAATATAGGACATCATCCATCAAACTATTGCTGGCAATTAATGTTGAACCTTCTTCATAAAAAATATGGTCCAACCCACCTAAGCTACCAATGAGAAGTCCTGCTAAGAGACTTGCTGCAATCAATCCCGTTGATTTCATCGTGAAAAATTCATTATTACCGGACGGCTTACCAACTATTGAAGAGCGATTGTTTTTTTCGATACTTGTTTTTCTATCATCAAAAGAAATAACGTCAGCTGTAATTGCTTGTTTTGATGCAAAGGCTTTTGCAAAGATTTTTTCTTCAAGTGTTTCCATATCCCAATTAGGAAGTGGATTGTGCTGATCTAAAGCTTGGTCTACAAATTCTGCTTTTTCCATCAGTTCAGAAATTTTTTCTTTCATGGAGAACGAGATGAATGAAAGACTCTGCTGGTTCTGTCCACTTCCATCTAAATCATCTGAACAATGGCGAAGAAAGTCTTTGATTTCCTTTACAAGTGGCTCTGGCATTTTAGATAAATTAGCCCCATAAATATCGAGTAATTTTTCTAATTTCTTTTCATCCATGGTTAAATGATCCAAATTGTTTGTCATCGTATTTCTCCCTCTTTTTCTTCGAGTTGGTGTGGGGAGTTGTTGTCTTTAAACTCTTGCCAGAGTGGTCCTAACTTTTGTTTTAGAGTTCGTCTAGCTCTTGCTAATAAACTTTCAACGGCTTCACTTGAGCATTCCATAATCTCGGCAACTTCAGTCATTTTATGACCTTGGTAATGAAACAAGACCAGTGCTAGATATTGCCGTTCTGGTAATGTTTTTAATGCGGTGTCCATTAATTTGGTCAATTGTTTGTTATAAATCGTTTCTACCTGCTCTGCTTCAATGGCAGGGTCATAGTCTTCAGGTAATTGGTCTGGTGTTTTCTTTCGTAACCTATCAAGACATCTATTGGCTGTAATTCTGTAAAGCCATGTTGAAAACTTTGCTTTTTCTGGATCATATTTTCTGACATTTTGCCAAAGGCCGAGCATTACGTCTTGCGCCATATCTTCAGCTTCGGTTGAATTACCCAGCATTCTAAACCCAAGGGCGAGCACGTTTGGCAGGTGCTGCTGCACCAGTTCTTTAAACGCTTTTTGATCACCCTTTTGAGCGTGAATGATCATATCCTGCTCGGTTTCAAAAACACCACTTTGCATTGCTTGACTTTTATTAGTTAGGATAGATGGAGTGCCTACTCCATCTATCTTGTCATTTCTTATTACTGACTGCATTGTCATACCTTGTCAGTTTCATATAGTTTA
>JAJFHW010000218.1 GCA_021775385.1 Hyphomicrobiales bacterium
TCGCTCAATCAGCAGCTTCAATTCCTCTGCGCATTAGAGAAGATGGAGAAGATTATAAAGAGCACCCCTTACTAGATCTGTTAAACAATCCAAATTCGCATCAATGCGGTCCTGATTTGTTTGAAGAATGGTACGGTTATCTGATGGTTGCGGGTAATAGCTATCTAGAACTTGTGAGTTTAAATGAAACGCCACGAGAGCTTTATGTCCTAAGACCAGACAGAATGAAAGTCATAGCAGGCGAAGAAGGGTGGCCACAATCATTTAGGTATTCAGCAAATAATCAGTTCGTCTCATTCCCAATCCCAGATGGTAATGAGCAGTCTCCCATATTACACACGAAACTCTTTCACCCAACAAATGATCACTATGGCATGAGCCCAATTGAAGCCGCTGCTACTGCAATAGATATTCACAACGCAGCGTCAAATTGGAACAAGGCCCTCCTTGATAATTCAGCCCGCCCGTCAGGCGCTTTAATCTATACCGCAAAAGATGGCCAGCTCACGAATGAACAATATGAGCGATTGCAAAGTGAGTTGGAAGAGAATTTTGAAGGTGCAGCTAATGCAGGCAAACCACTTTTGCTCGAAGGAGGATTAGACTGGAAAAATATGGGGTTAACCCCAAGAGATATGGATTTCATTGAAGCCAAATATGTTGCCGCAAGAGAAATCGCTCTAGCATTTGGAGTTCCTCCTATGTTGCTGGGTATCCCAGGCGACAATACATATTCAAATTATGCCGAAGCCAACAGGACATTCTGGAGACAAACCATTTTACCATTGGTTGAGCGCAGCGCAAAAACATTAACAAACTGGTTACAGCCATCCTTCGGAAGCACACTAACTTTAAAACCAGATATCACAGAGGTCACAGCTCTAACTCAGGAACGAGAACAACTCTGGCAACGTTTGCAAGAAACAGACTTCCTCACCAAAAATGAAAAGCGCGCCCTTATAGGATACCCCCCACTTGTACCTGATGATGAGGCAATAGATGGGATGGGAACAAATGAGGCGGTAAGCGAATGAGAGAAGCATCAAAAACAAATGCAAAATCACCTCAGATGAGTTTTAAGGATTTTAGCGAAAGAGAAGTAAAGTACGCACCGATCAATGTTGAAACGATTAATGAAGAAGGCGTGTTCGAGGGGTACGCAAGCCTATTCAATACTGTTGATTTAACAAAAGATAAAGTTGTTAGAGGAGCGTTTTCAAAAGGGTTAAAACATAAATCACCATTAAATATAAAAATGCTCTATCAACACAACCCGAGTGAACCCATAGGCATCTGGCAGGTGATTAAAGAAGATCCAAAAGGTCTTTATGTTCAAGGGAAATTGTTGAAAGAAATCAGGCGCGGAAAAGAAGTTTTAGCGTTGATGAAGCAAGGGGCGCTCGACGGTCTTTCAATTGGGTATAAAACCATACGCTCAAGACAAACTAATAAAAAAACAATAACTGAGAGAAGCGGTGGCGTACATCCCTCAAACACAAAAAACGGCGCAATCAGGGAGCTCCTTGAAATAGACCTATATGAAATTTCTATTGTGACGTTTCCTATGCACCCTGATGCAAGAGTACAGACAGTAAAAACTCTTGCCATGAAAAATGGACTACCAACAATTAGAGAATTCGAGCGGTGGCTTATGCGCGATGCAGGCTTCACCCGGAAACAAGCCCAAACAGCAATCGCTAAAGGCTTTAAAACATTAGCTCTCACGCGCGATGCTGAGAGTAATCAGAAGAATTTAACCAAGAGAAATCTTAAGTTTAATTCACACCTTCCCCTAACTGAAAAGCTGAAACAAGCCACAAAACAATTTATCAATTAATGAGGAATATATGACTGAACAGAACCCTCCCAAACACTATGAAACCAAAGCAGAAAACTTCGGTCATGATGCTGAAATTAATTCAGCATTTGATCAATTCATGAATGCCTTTGATGAATTCAAACAGACAAATGACACACGTTTACATGAACTTGAACAAAAAATGAGTGTTGATGTCCTCACAGAAGAAAAACTAAATCGAATTAATCGAGCGCTTGAAGATAATCAAACTCAAATGGATACTCTTTTGTTGAAATCAAGCCGTCCGTCACTGAACGGTACAAAAGAAAGTTCTTTCCTTTCAACAAAGCACCACGCTGCGTTTAATAATTATATGCGCAAAGGTGATGTGGCAAAGTTGAGAGATATTGAAGCCAAAGCACTTTCAATTACATCAGAACCAGATGGTGGTTATCTCGTTCCAGACGAAACTGAAAAAGCTGTTATGACATCACTTAAAGATGTCTCTCCAATCAGAGCAATAGCAGGCAACAGACAAGTCAGTGGCACAGTATATAAAAAACCGTTTTCGTTTTCCGGCCCTGGCACGGGGTGGGTTGGTGAAACAGCTGCCAGACCAGAGACAACCTCACCAAGTCTAGCTGAACTTAGTTTCCCCACTATGGAACTTTACGCAATGCCAGCAGCGACTAGTAATCTGCTGGATGATAGTGCCGTAAATATCGATGAATGGATTGCTGAAGAAGTACAAGCAGCGTTCGCAGAGCAAGAAACAGCAGCGTTTGTGAGCGGTGATGGTGTCAATAAACCTCGCGGATTTTTAGATTATACATCAGTTGCTGAAAGCAGCTGGAGTTGGGGGAATATTGGGTATTTGGCTACTGGAGTTGACGGTGACTTTGCTGCAAGCAATCCAAGCGATACTTTGATTGATCTAATCTACACAGTTAAGTCAGCTTATAGAGCTAATTCAAATTGGGTCCTATCGCGCTCAACACAAGCTGAAATCCGCAAGATCAAAGATGCTGATGGTAATTACATCTGGCAACCAGCAAATAGGCCTGGTGAACAACCATCTCTACTAGGATATCCAGTCACTGAAGTTGAGGATATGCCAGCAATTGGTTCAGATAGTTTATCACTCGCATTTGGTGATTTTAAACGCGGTTACTTGATCGTAGATCGTTTAGGCCTTCGAGTATTAAGAGATCCATATAGCTCCAAACCATATGTTCTCTTTTACACAACAAAACGAGTAGGTGGTGGTATTCAGGATTTCGATGCCATTAAATTCTTAAAATTTGGTAGCTCGTAAAAAGAGGTTGAATAAAGCAGATTAATGACTGCGGTTATCCCTCAAGCGCAGCCATTAGAGCCTGGCACTTTTTCCCCTCCCTCACAAAGTGTCAGGCTCATTAATCAAATCAAATAATTACTTTCATAAAAATAGATAAAAATTTGGAGTAGAAACATGGCGCTTCAGTTACGGGCAGGTCCTGCCCAAGAGCC
>JAJFHW010000219.1 GCA_021775385.1 Hyphomicrobiales bacterium
GCGCTCAACGACACTCTGGGCCCTAAGTCAAAGCACAAAAGGTAAAGACCTTCATTCAATATTAGAAATCACGAAAGCTGCTGGGTATAACATGTCTGGTGTGGTACGCCGCATTGCGAATGACGGACAAACACCAACTGAAGAAGGCGATGCAGCTCATGATATTGTCATTATTGGCGGTGGCTCAGGCGGGATTGCTGCAGCCTCTAGTCTATTAAACAGAGATAAGAGCCTTGACATTTGCATCATAGATCCAGCTGACACTCATTATTACCAACCCGGCTGGACTATGGTTGGTGGCGGCATCCTCAATGCAAAACAAACAGCAAAACCCCTAGCCGCTCTCATCCCAAAAGGCGTTCATTGGATTAAAGCAGCTGCCTCCGCGTTTGAGCCAGAAAATAATGCTGTTATTCTTGATGGCTGCCGTGTCGTTAAATACAAACAACTGATTGTAGCCCCAGGGTTAAAACTAAACTGGAATGCCATCGAAGGACTGGTCGAAACCTTAGGTAAAAATGGCGTCACCTCAAACTATAGATACGACCTCGCCCCATATACATGGGAACTAGTAAAAAGTTTAAAATCGGGACGTGCCCTGTTTACACAACCCCCGATGCCAATTAAATGCGCCGGCGCTCCACAAAAAGCTATGTATCTCTCCGGCGATCATTGGTTCAAAGAAAAAAATCTTAAAGACATAAACATAGAGTTTTATAACGCCGGAGGCGTCCTTTTCGGTGTCAAAGACTACGTACCAGCTTTAATGACCTATATTGAAAAATATAATGTCGATACTCGTTTCACCCACAACCTAGTAAAAATTGATGGTCCTTCTAAAACAGCTTGGTTCAACAAAACTGACAGTGATGGCAAAAGTGAAATCATTGAAACAACCTTTGATATGATCCATGTGGTCCCTCCACAAACCTCACCAGATTTCATTCGAGTAAGTCCTCTTGTCGATGATGCCGGCTGGGTTGATATTGATCCAAAAACACTCCGCCATAAAACTTATGAAAACATCTGGTCCATCGGCGACGTTATGAACGCACCAAATGCAAAAACTGCTGCCGCCGTTAGAAAACAAGCACCAATTGTGGCAAATAACCTCCTCACAGCGATGGGCAATAACACCAGCAAAAATAACGGCATCGCCCACTATGATGGTTATGGCTCCTGCCCCCTCACGGTTGAGCGAGGTAAAATAGTATTGGCTGAATTTGGCTATGGTGGCGTTTTATTACCAAGTTTTCCTGAATGGGCACTGGACGGCAAAAAACCAAGTCGCGCTGCCTGGTTCTTAAAAGAATCTATGTTACCGCCCATCTACTGGAAAGCTATGCTCCGCGGCAAAGAGTGGATGGCAAAACCAGAAATCATAGGTTAACATAAAAAAGTTCTAACCCGACCATGAACAAATGGCCATACAGCAATGAATAGGACACCCCCAAAAGTGTGGCCAAATATCAGAGAAGACAGTGCAAAACTAAAGAAGTTTTTCCCTATTTTTCAATGGGGAAAAACCTATAACAAAAATCAGTTCACAAATGATGGCATCGCCGCAATAATCGTCACCATCATGCTCATCCCCCAATCTCTGGCTTATGCATTATTAGCTGGTCTCCCCGCTGAAATGGGAATTTACGCTTCGATCATCCCAATTATTCTATATGCAATTTTTGGAACCAGTAGAGCACTGGCTGTTGGCCCGGTTGCCGTTGTCTCTTTAATGACAGCCGCAGCAATTGGCAACATTGCCGAACAAGGCTCAGCTGATTATATAACAGCAGCCCTAACTTTGGCATTTTTATCAGGCGCATTTTTAGTAGCTCTCGGCATCTTCCGACTTGGATTCATAGCAAATTTCTTATCACACCCTGTGATCGCTGGTTTCATCACTGCAAGTGGAATTATCATAGCAACCAGTCAGGTTAAACACATCCTCGGCATTAATGCGAGTGGCCATAATCTATATGAATTAATTAGCTCTATCCTCTCTCACTTAAGTGAAACAAACATCATCACCTGCCTCATTGGCTTATCAACTATCGCCTTTCTCTTTTGGGTTCGCAGTGGGCTAAAACCAATTCTTTTAAACCTTGGTCTCAAACCAAGATTAGCTGAAATTCTCAGCAGAGCTGGCCCTGTCCTTGCTGTTGCACTAACAACTCTCATTGCGTGGGGCTTTAATTTAAATGCCCAGAATGTTGCAGTTGTTGGTTATGTACCTCAAGGGTTACCTCCCTTAAGCACACCTTCCTTCTCAATCGAACTCTGGTCAAGTCTCATCGGTTCAGCAATTTTAATTTCAATCATAGGTTTTGTAGAATCAATCTCTGTCGCTCAAACCCTGGCTGCAAAAAAACGCCAACGTATAGATCCCAATCAAGAATTAATCGGCCTTGGCGCGGCAAATCTCGGCTCTGCATTTTCAGGTGGCTACCCTGTCACCGGCGGTTTCGCTCGCTCTGTCGTTAACTTTGATGCTGGCGCACACACTCCAGCAGCCGGTGCCTATACAGCCATCGGTTTAGCTATAGCTGCTCTCTTACTCACACCCTTAATATTTTTTCTCCCCAAAGCAACCCTGGCTGCAACCATTATCGTCGCCGTGTTATCACTCGTAGATTTTTCAGTTTTAAAACGAACGTGGGATTACTCAAAAGCAGATTTCATTGCTGTCACTGCAACCATCCTCATCACTTTATTATTAGGAGTTGAAATCGGTGTAAGTGCCGGTGTTGTTATTTCGATTTTTATTCATCTTTATAAGACATCGCGGCCCCACATTGCCATAGTAGGCCAGGTCCCCGGCACTGAACATTTCCGCAATGTTGATCGCCATAAAGTCATCACACAAAACAACATTCTCACCATTCGTATTGACGAAAGCCTCTATTTCGCCAATGCTAGGTTTTTAGAGGATCAACTTTACGATATGGTAGCAGAACATCCAAAACTAGAGCACGTCATTCTTATGTGTCCAGGTGTAAATGAGATTGATATGAGCGCACTTGAATCTTTAGAAGCCATCAATGAGCGCTTAAAAGACCTAAAAGTAAAATTCCATTTCAGTGAAATCAAAGGCCCTGTAATGGATAAACTCTATGAAACTGATTTTTTAAAACATCAAACAGGAAGTATTTACCTTAGTCAGCATCAAGCAATTTGCGATTTGACCAAGGGAACAGACCCTAGTTGTGATGAAACTGAAAAAGCCCTAGAGGAGTAATGAAACGATGAGCTTAAAAATAGGCGAAACCGCCCCAAACTTTAATATAGACACAACCAATGGCCCCATTGATTTCCACGAATGGATTGGGGACAGTTGGGTGTTCTTCTTCAGTCATCCAGCTGATTACACACCCGTTTGCACAACTGAAATGGGAAAAACTTCAAAATTAGAAGGTCAGTTCGCCCAAAGAAATGTAAAACCTATTGGCCTCTCAACTGACACAGTCGCAGAGCATAAAACCTGGATTTTAGATATTAATGACACCCAGCAAACAACCTTAACTTTCCCAATCGTTGCTGATCCAGATTTAAAAGTCGCCAAACTTTATGAGATGATCCATGAAGAGGAAAGCGAAACGGCAGCGGTGCGCTCAGTATTCATAATTGATCCCAACAAAAAAATTCGCCTTACGATGACATACCCAATGTCAGTCGGTAGAAACTTTGATGAAATATTGAGGGTAATTGATGCTCTGCAATTAGGCGATGAAAAGAAAGTCGCAACCCCTGCCGATTGGAGACCAGGCGAAAAAGTCATCATCCCGCCATCCATTTCAAATGAAGATGCCAAAGATATTTTCCCTCAAGGTTGGGAAGAAATCAGACCATACTTAAGAATAACCGAAGTTTAAAAAACAAAAAAGCCCGCATTTTCTAATTTAGAAGATGCGGGTGTTTGAGAAAACTTCTAGAGGTTAAATTCCTTTTTCGATGCGCTCTAATAGCTGATTTCGATTAGATGCAATATCAGCCACAGTTAAATCATCCAGCACAGCCATAAACGCATCTGTCGCCTTCATCATGGCTTTGGATAATTTACAAATCCCAATCAACGGACAACTATTCGTCTCAGGGTTGAAACATTCAACAACATCAAGCGGTCCCTCAGTTAACCGAACAACATCTCCAACTTTGATCTCTTCAGCAGGGCGTCCCAAACGAAACCCACCATAGCGGCCACGCACAGTTTCTAAAAAACCAGCCTTACCCAATTCATGAACAATCTTTACAATATGTGGTTTTGATAGCTTATGAATGGTCGCAACATCCTCAACCCGCACAAGGTCAGGTGAGCGTAATGCTGCTAATTGCATAGAGCGAAGTGCATAATTTGAATAGCTGGTCAGTTTCATAAATAAAAGTCCAGAAAATAAAATTTAGTCATCTCTTAAAGCCCAAGATTTAAAATCTTAAGAAATCTGAGTCTAGGAGGTATAATAAAAATTATCTAAAAAGGGAAGTTCTATCTCACTTATATCAAAGAAACGCTAGATTTATAAAAGAAATTACAAACATGTTACAGACGCGGCTTTAAGGTAAATTGATCTCCAAGCCGATGCCGCCAAGCTCGCCCACTTAACCCAGCTTTGTACCCAACGTCATAAAGTTTTTTCATATAAAGAGGGTCAAAAATTTCTTTGGGTTTTTCCTGAAAACTTTCTGGAACTGATGTTAAACGGAAGGCAAACCCATCGCGTTGCGCAAGCCTTTCTAAACCAATAAGATCACCCCGCCCCTGATATTTAATCAAAGTACTAATCGAACGTTCCGCAATATCAGTCACACCAAGTTTGACGGATTTATATTCAGCCGCAATCTTGGTATTCCTCAAAAGCCAAAATGTTTTCTTTGGGCGAATACCAAGTCGCCTCTCAATTGCTTTCACTTTAATAGAAGCTGGATACGCAAAAATTTCATGTGTCACTCCGCCATCAACATGCAGTTCCTGATATCGCTTTCCATCAATCACCACATCAAAAGCTACTGGCGGAAACACACCCGGAATAGAAGCCGACGCCAATAAAATTTTCCGGATTAAATCAGCCGCCTCTGGATGACCCGATGAAGCTATTTCGCCAATATTCCAAATCATTTGTCGTTGCGCATCAAGATTGGTTGTACCAATCAGCAATAAACGGCCTCTTTGATGTTCGCGCGCAATAGCACGCAATAATTTGGCGTTAACTTGCTTTTTTATTGTTTTTATCAAAGGAGCCGGATCACCCAGCGCCGCTCCACCAAACAATGCCGCCAAGGGTTCAATGGATAGAATTTGCGAGGTTTTTGTCTCTGTATAAAAGCGCTTAAGAGTTTCATCGTGGCTCGAACCTAGATACGCAAAAGGAGCAATTAAAGCCCCTGTTGAAACTCCCGTCACCAAAGTAAATTCAGGACGGTCCCCTCGCTCACTCCATCCCTTTAGAAATCCAGCACCATAAGCTCCATCAGCACCACCACCAGATAGAGCCAGCACATCATTGCGCCGTGCAAGAGCAGGGTTAACCCTTAATTTGCGGCGACGCTCTTCAATCACACTCTCTATAAAGGGTGGTAGCTGATCTCCCCAAGAGCGAATACGCTGAAAACCAGAAATATGCGCCTTATGATAAGAAGCTTTTGCCGGCGCCGGATGAAGGCGACCAACGGTTGAACACCCAGCCATAGAGATGGTAATACCGATAAGTAATAGAAAAGGAAGAGATTGCTTTAAGCTAATCTTTTTAAGAGCCAGCAATGAAACTGCCTGAACACAAAACATAAGGGCCACCTGAACGCAAAAACAAAAAGGATATACAAAACTCTAAAAAGATAAATTCAATCGTATCAGCTTCAATTATCATAGCAATCTGGCAAATAGAAAGCCAGAACCTCAAAACTTAAACACCACGAATCCCATTTGCCTGTAACAAAGAAACCGCAGCCTCTTTGGCCTCTAAGCCAGCAGATACAGAAACCCTCATATGTTTTAAAATGATGGCACCTTCTTTAAGCAAGAACAATTGCCTTGTAAGCGCCTCCGCAATCTCTGAGGAAAGGTTTCCTTGATCAGTTTCCAATTGACGAACAATCTTAAGAAGAGAGCTAAACATTAATTTTTTATGTTCTGTACATTGATTATAAATCGGATCATCAGCACGTTGAAATTCCGAAGAAGCTTTAATGAACATACACCCCTGAAAATCAGGCTGTTGAAACCATTCCTCTAAAACATCAAACACGGCTAATAATTGCCCTAATGGTGATGAAGCTAATTCCTCAACTCGTCGAAAAAACCAATTCCTCAATTGCTCATCACGCAACCGCAACACAGCCAAAATCAAGTCATCTTTCGTTCGAAAATGTTTATACATAGATGTTTTAGATATGCCAGTTTTCTTCACTAACATATCCATACCAGTCGCCGTAAACCCATTTTGGTAAAACACCTTAAGGGCTTCCTGAACCAATTCATCACGTTTAGAGGGGCGCATATCTACTCCTATATGAACAGATCAGTATATATACATCAACAGACTACAAAACTCAATTAAAGAGTTTTTTCAGTGATTTATTGCGTAATTCACATAAAAACATCCCCCTAAATCAAAAATTTATTATTAATAACTTGACAAAAAAGAACAATCGGTACAGTTTGAAGTCGATCAATATGTACCGATCGGTAAGCAATAGTTATTTTGAAACAACAAGCTTTTGAAAAGGAATTTATCATGTCACGCCCTCCTCTGCCTCCTTTCACAAAACAAAGCGCCATTGAAAAAGTAAGAGCCGCCGAAGATGGATGGAACAGTAAAAATCCAGAAAAAGTCTCTCTCGCTTACACTGAGCAAAGCATCTGGCGAAACAGATCGACATTTCTAAAAGGGAGAGCTGAGATCATCGATTTTCTAACTAACAAATGGAAAAAAGAACAAGACTATCGGTTGATTAAGGAATTATGGGCTTTTAGCGAAAATCGCATTGCCGTTCGCTTTGCTTATGAATGGCATGACAATCAAAAAAATTGGTTTCGCTCTTATGGCAATGAAAACTGGGAATTCAATGAGGAAGGCCTCATGCAATGGCGCATTGCCAGCATTAATGACCTGGCCATTCCTGAAAGCCATAGAAAGTTTTTTTGGCAAACAGATCTAAACAATGGCCGCAGGCCAAACGATCATCCAAGCCTTTCGGATCTTTCACTATAAAACCTGCAAGCTCAGAAATGAACTCTCTATTATAAGGAGGCTTTAAATGGCACGCGCATTTGCAAAACTAGCATTCACCCCAATTGTTCAAGCAATACAAAAACAACAAGGATCAGCTGAAGCTTATCAAAAATTTTTAGAAGACGAAGCCGAAGAAGCCAATCAACTCACAAACAGAGAAATAGAATTTATTTCTGAAAGAGATGGTTTCTATCAATCATCCATATCTGAAACCAATTGGCCGTACGTCCAATTCCGTGGCGGCCCCAAAGGCTTCTTG
>JAJFHW010000220.1 GCA_021775385.1 Hyphomicrobiales bacterium
AGCACTTGAGAGGTTGAGGGAAGTTTTTTTTCTTAATTCTATTAAAAGACAAGGAGACGAGAAAAAGAAACAATACGTACTACATAAGGTGCTCGAGCGAGGTAATCCTGTTCGTTGTTTTAAGGGTGTTAAATTTAAAGAGATTAAGGCCTGAAAATTTATTTAATGGAATTTATCGCATTAAATAAGTTGGAGTTCTTTTAAACTTGCGTGACCATCTCGACCTACAATGATGTGGTCATGGACTAAAATGCCAATTTTTTCAAGAGCTTCCATGATTTGCTTGGTCATTGATATATCTGCTCTTGAAGGAGTTGGGTCACCTGATGGGTGATTGTGAGCAAGGATAATGGCCGTCGCGCCGACTTCAAGTGCGCGGCGGACAACTTCCCTTACGTAAACCGGAGTGTGATCGACAGTGCCTTCAGCTTGGATTTCATCAGCTATTACCTGATTGCGTTTATCAAGAAAGATGATGCGGAATTGTTCTCGTTGTTCGTGGGCCATTGCGGCGCAAACATAACGCACCATAGCTGACCAGGAACCGATGATTTCTTTTTTCTCGAGATTGGCTTGCATGAGGCGGAGCGATGTTGCTTTGATCAGTTTTATTTCTGTGACGACAGCGTCGCCGACACCTTTGACTTCTTTTAGACGTGCTTCAGGGGCGTTTAGAACTTCTGCAAAATCTCCAAATTTGTGCAAGAGTTCTTTGGCGAGTGGTTTTGTATCTCGTCTTGGAATAGCGCGAAACAGGATCATTTCAAGCAGTTCATAATCAGGCATTGCGTCAGCGCCCGCTTTTAAAAAACGCTGGCGCAATCTTGTTCTGTGCCCCTGGTAATGAGGGCCACTTTGAGCGTCTTTAAATTCACCCATTACTTAAACTCTGTTTCCCATGATTAGTTCTTTAAAATTTATTTTCTGAATTGATGTTCCCAGCCACCTGGAGAGAGCGTGAAAATTTCATAGCCATCTTTGGTGACAGCGATGGAATGTTCGAATTGAGCTGAAAGTGATTTATCTTTGGTAACAGCTGTCCAACCATCCGCTAAGACTTTGACATCTGGGCGTCCTAAATTAAGCATTGGTTCAATGGTGAAGAACATGCCTTCTTCCAAGGTTACGCCTTCGCCTGGTTTGCCATAATGCAAGATGTTTGGTGGAGTGTGGAACTGGCGCCCAAGCCCGTGGCCGCAGAAGTCTGTCACAATAGAGCATCGCTCGCCTTCGCCATAGGCTTGAATGGCATGACCAATATCTCCTGTGGTGGCGCCGGGGCGCACAATTTCAATGCCTTTGAAGAGAGCATTATAGGTGATGTCCATTAATCTGGCTGCTTTAGTTGGCACGTTTCCTATTGGAATTGTTCGACTTGTGTCTCCATGCCAGCCATCTAGAATAAGTGTGACATCAATATTTAGGATACTTCCCTTTTTAAGAGGTTTGTTATTTGGCATGCCATGACAAACAACATGGTTGATTGATGTGCAAATTGAATATTTGTAGCCGCGATAATGAAGTGTTGCAGGCAGAGCGTTGTTATCCATGGCGAATTGGAAGGCAAGGTTATCCAGATGAGCTGTCGTGACGCCTGGTTTTGCTTCTTCAACTAACATGTCCAATGCGGCTGCAGCTAGTTGTCCAGCTTTGCGCATTCCCTCATAATCAGCTGGTTTATGGATAGGAATGATTGGGCGATGTCTATTCATTAAGGTATTCCATTTGTTTAATTTTTTATCATTCTGGCATTTTAATTTAGACTTATGAAGTCAAATTTCTACCATCAATATGTTTGAATATATTAAAATTGATAATATTAACTAAAATTGACGGGTTTCGTCACTTTTATCTCTGTTGTTGTGAGTTTGCATTTATAGGCAATGGCTTCAACGCCGACGTCAATGGCTTTTAGAAAGGCTTCGTTGTAGGCCTTGTCAATATCATCTGCGAGGCCGAAACTTTCGCAATCTTCTCTTTGAATGAGGTAAAGCATAACGGCGCGGTGACCTTGATTTACCATATCACTGAGCTCTTTTAAATGTTTTGCGCCTCTTGTTGTGACACTATCTGGGAATTCACTTAGGTTATTGTGCCTTAGAAGGTGAACGTTTTTGACTTCAACGTAACAGTTTTGATCACCTGTTTCGGGATCTCCCAATAGGATGTCTATTCGGCTGTTTTTGCCATATTTCACTTCACGGGTTAAGGTTTTATAACCTTGTAGTTCTTTAATTGTGCCGTCTAGAATAGCCTCTTCTGCTAGCTTGTTTGGGAGGCTGGTGTTGATACCGACTAATGTCTTTTTGTTAAAATCATTGGTCTGAATTAATTCCCATGAATATTTTAGTTTGCGTTTGGGATTTGTGGCAGGTGATAACCAAACTAGTGAGCCGGGCTCTTTTAACCCAAGCATTGCACCAGGGTTTGCGCAATGTGCTGTGATTTCATCGCCATTTTCAAGACTTACATCTGCTAGAAACCTTTTGTAGCGTTTGATTAAGGTTCCTTTGATGAGGGGGGTTGGAAATTTCATGGGTGTTGCCGTAAGTGTTTTAGGTTTAAGTTCTTCTTAAATTTACATGCATTATATTGACGTATGATGTTTTGAATTCATACATTAAATATCAGCTTCTAACAGTGTTTATACCTTCATAGGGAATAGTAGAACAAATTATGAAAGATATTACAGCGGCTCTTTTGGTGATTGGTGATGAAATTTTATCTGGTCGCACCAGTGATCAAAATATAAATTATTTAGCCACACATTGTACGGCTGTTGGTATTCGCCTTGAAGAAGTGCGGGTAGTCTCTGATAAAGAAGATCGTATTATTGAAGGACTTAACGCGCTTCGTATCGCTTATGATTATGTTTTTACAACTGGTGGCATTGGGCCGACGCATGATGATATTACGGCGCAAAGTGTTGCAAAGACAATTGGTGTTGATCTTGTTGAGAATGGGCAAGCCCTTGCGATTATGGAGGCGCGATATCCTGGTGAAGTACTTAGTGAAGGCAGGCGATTGATGGCGCGTATTCCAGTTGGGGGCGAGTTAATTAAGAATTCTGTTTCTGGTGCGCCAGGGTTTATGATTGAAAATGTGATTGTTATGGCGGGTGTTCCTAAAATTATGCAAGTGATGCTCGATGATGTGACACCGAAATTGAAAACAGGAAATAGGCTGCTTTCTCGTACCTTTATTGTCAGGCATCCTGAGAGCACGGTTGCTCAGTTAATCGGTAAGCTTGATGAAGAGAATGAAGGGATTAGCCTTGGGAGTTACCCTTATTTTAAATTAGGCAAGGTTGGCACTGTGATTGTTTTGCGCGGTGTTGATGAGCAGCAGCTTGATCAGGTTTGTCTTGAGTTTGCCGCGGAATTAAAACGCGAAGATAAAGACTTCGAAGAAGATCGTGAAAGCACAGAATTAAAACCACTTAGCTTTGATTAGGTTCTGTTGCACAAAATATTATTATCGCGGCAGATCAAGCGGTGGTTATTCAAAAGAGATGTTTTTTCTGTTTCAGCTTCG
>JAJFHW010000023.1 GCA_021775385.1 Hyphomicrobiales bacterium
GGTGCTTTAAAGCGAACAACAGATCTATCAACAAATTCTTCCGCAATAGGCTCATCTCTTCCTGGATATCGAGCCGCGACACCAGCTTCACGTGCCTTGTTGCGAATATCTTCAACTTCTTCATCTGTCGCATATGAACGATAAGCATGACCACTTGCTAATAATAGTTCGGCCACTTCAACATGTCGTTCATGCTGTCTTGATTGAAACACTGGTTCTTGGTCAGTTTTTAAACCAAGCCAATCCATACCTTTTAAAATCGCTGCAATAGCATCTTCAGTTGAGCGCGCCTTATCAGTATCCTCAATTCGTAATAAAAATTGTCCACCTTGAGACTTAGCAAAGGCCCAATTAAAAAGAGCGGTCCGTGCGCCACCAATATGTAAATAACCAGTTGGACTAGGAGCAAAGCGAGTGATGATAGGGTGAGACATTTTAAATTCCTGAGAGTGTCTAAGGTAAATGGGAAAGTGTTATGGCAGGTAATAACATAGCTCTATCAAAGCGCATAGCGGGAAATAATATGATAAATAGTAAGAAGGAAGTGCTTTAATCTGATAGAATTTTTTTGAAAACTCTGTTGAGATAAAAAACATTAAAAGTAGAGTTTGATAATAGCTAAAGGGGCAACAATGAAAGGAGGACAAAAAATACAATTTTTTTTAAAAAATTACTTGTCCTTTAAAAATTTCTGGCCAAACAGCGATAGTGGTAAAAACCCAATAAAAGATAGAAACAAAGATCAATTAAATAAACAATATTCTTCCTATCAAAGAAAACAAAATCAAAACCGTAAATCAAAATCAGAAAACCAGACGGCAATCCTCAAAAACAATATCCCAATTACACTTTTATGTATCGCAACAGGCATCGGTCTTTACTTTAATTTACCCGGTGAAGGAAACTCAAAAGTCTGTGCTTTACTCATAATCACCTTATTGTTTCTAGGAGGCCTTAGTCAAAACTATAGATATCTCAATAATATAATCATCGGTGCCTTAATAATTATCATAGGCTACAGCTTGGCACTCTATAGAACTCACACAAGTACCACCCCATTGTTAAACCAAACCCTAAAATCTTTTGACGTTGTTATGATGGTCGAAGAAAATCAGCCCTTACAAAAAAATCGTATCAGATACACGGGCAAACTTCTTTCATTATCAAAACTTTCAAAAAACAAAATCCCAAAACGAGTTCGAATTCGTACTACCGACCAGGGCCCAAGATTTAAATATGGTGACTTGCTATGCATGAGAGCAATGCTAGCCAGACCTAAGGGACCAATAAGAGCGGGAGGTTATGATTTTGGATTTGCCCTCTGGTTTAAACAAATAGGAGCAACTGGTTTTAATATCTCTCCTATAAGGTTATGTCCTTATAATCAAGATCGTATTGAACACCAATCTTCAATTAGTCAAATCATTGCAAACATCAGAAGCTTCATCGGCAATAAAATAGATAATGGTTTAAACGAACCTGAAAGAGCCATGGCAAGAGCCTTAATTTTAGGAGATAGAGGTCGGGTAAATAGAGATGATTTAGAAGCCATGAGAAAAGCAGGACTAGGTCATTTACTAGCAATCTCAGGTTTGCATATGGCTGTTTTTGGTGGAACATTATTTATATTAATTCGTGCATTACTAGCTCTCTTTCCAATTTTTAGTCAAAACCATCCTATAAAAAAATATGCAGCTCTATCTGCTCTCATTGGTAGCTTTGTGTATTTTCTAATTTCAGGGCAATCAATTCCAACACAGCGCGCAGTTCTAATGATCTCAGTTCTCTTTACAGCGATTATGATAGAACGCACAGCTCTAACACTAAGAAATGTTGCTGTTGCAGCGCTTATCATTTTGGTTCTTAAACCTGAAAGTTTAATGTCAGCAGGCTTTCAAATGTCCTTTGCTGCCGTAACAGCCTTAATAGTGACATATCAAATGTTAAGAGACTTTGAGCCTC
The DNA here is from genome assembly GCA_021775385.1 of Hyphomicrobiales bacterium. Lineage (GTDB taxonomy): Bacteria > Pseudomonadota > Alphaproteobacteria > Rhizobiales > HXMU1428-3 > HXMU1428-3. The sequence continues at coordinate 1,963 of JAJFHW010000023.1, forward strand.
TTAAAAACTTAAAACACACTCCACGTAGCAGCTGGTTAAAACCATTCTATTATCTAGGTGGCATATGGGTAACGTCAATAATCGCAACGATTGCAACCGCACCATTTGCCATTTATCATTTTCAGAATGTCTCTTATATGGGGCCTGTTGGAAATATGTTAGCGATCCCGGTATTCAGTTTACTGTTAATGCCTTCAGCACTCATGTCATTGATAATGATGCCGTTTGGTTTAGAGGCACTTGCTTTTATTCCTTTAAAATATTCAATCCAAATTCTTTTAAGCACAGCCCATTGGACAGCTAGTTTTTATCCCGCAACAATAACAGTTGGTGCCATAAATTTAAGCACAGTTATAATCATGATGGCCGGGCTTGTTTTTTTATTTTTTACAAATCGTCCGGTTAATTTAATAGGAGCGATGCTTATAATAATCGCGCCAATATCAACCTTAAAACAAAAAAAACCAGATATTTATATTGGAGCAACAGCAGAACTTATCGCCCTAAGAGGGAAAGACCAAAAACTTTATGCACCAACAGGGCGCAAAGGAACATTCGTTCTTAAAAATTGGTTGAAAGCAGATGGAGATAGACGAACATTAAATTATGTAAGAAACTCTCAAGATCTACTCTGCGATGATAGCGCCTGCACAGGCAAAACAGCCGGCCTAAGAGTAACACTTATAAAGTCCATAGCTGCATTAGAAGAGGCCTGCCATACGGCGGATATCCTAATCTACAGATTTTCGATCACAAGAAAATGTAAAAATCCAAAACTTATCTTATCGAAAAAAGAGCTAACAAATAGCGGCACGCTTTCTATCTATATTAAGGATGGAAAAATGGAAATTATTTCAGCAAATCAATTTAGAAAAAATAGAATTTGGTCAGCATATAGATAATATAGTTTTCATAGCGCATTACACTAAAACTAGTGACCAAATATCAAATTCCAGACTAATGATATTTTCGAACCAGTCCAACAAGTTGCCCTTGAACTTGAACTTTATCAGATGTGAATTGGCGCGGTTCATAAGCAGGGTTAGCAGCTACCAGCTCAATGGTATTTCCTGATTTATAAATTTTCTTCAACGTTGCTTCTTCTTCTTCAACAATAAAAGCAACTACGATATCACCGTTCCTGGCAGATGATGTTTCTTTAATTAAAACGGTATCACCATCAAGAATACCTTCATCAATCATCGAGTCTCCATGAACTTCCAAGGCATAATGATTGCCAGCTCCAAGCATGTGGGGGGATACAACAAGATCATTATTGTGGTCTTGAATGGCCGAAATCGGAACACCGGCCGCTATTCTCCCCATAACCGGAACTGTGAAAGAAGATGCATCGGGTTGGGCATTACCTGAAGGTTTCAACTGAGCGTCTGCAATTGAAACAACATTATTGTTCAAAGCAGCACCAGTTGCATCAGCTTGCAAAGAGCTCTTGCTATGTTTGCCATGTATACCTTCCGGTAGTTTCAAAATTTCCAATGCTCGCGCTCTATGAGCCAACCGCCGAATAAAACCGCGCTCTTCAAGAGCTGTGATTAATCGATGAATACCTGACTTCGATTTTAACTCAAGCGCATCTTTCATTTCATCAAAAGAAGGAGAGACACCAGTTTCTTGGACTCTGTCATGAATAAAAAGCAATAAATCTTTTTGTTTCTTAGTTAGCATAAAATATGTTCCCTTTATTTAGACAGTGACAGTGACAGTGAGACAGTAAAACTTCTGATACTCATGATAGCGCTAGTGAGAATGTAACCATTCTTTTAAAACTTACATTTCAAAATTTGTGCGATCTGTAGATGTCTATGATTCTAAAATCAAACAAAAGTACGAATCGAGAACATTATGCATGTTCCCGTCTTGTTCCGCAAGAAGAAAAATGCTTTCATAACTACAAAAGAAAAAAGGATCGCAATAATTTTATTGCGATCCTAAATGTTTTATTTGTTTAAATGAGCTAAATTTAGTGAAGGTTAGGCTTCATTTTAACCCACTTAGGCAAATGAATATGACTTAAAACATCTCGTGCTGTTGATATTGCAGTCGAGCCTGAATGACCAATGAGTGAAAATGTTTCAAACAATGCATCACTTCTTAATTTATGAGCTTGGTTGATATGGTAGTTTACATCTTCAATGCTTATGTCTTTAGTTTCATGTGACATGTGTTTCTCCTTAAGTGTTCGATGAACACTGGTTACTGAGAAAACTTTCTCTTGTACTAAAGATAAGAAAAAAAGACCAAGTGAGGTAGACCATTTTGATCAACTCAGCGTTGCAAATTTTACAAAGCTACGAAAAAAACAGCTAAAACACTGAGTTTGTTATAAAATAGCAGAGAAATTTCTAATCAAGCGGATAAATATCAACAAATTCATCTTGATTAGCACCCTCAGAATGAGGCTCTCTAACAATCAAACAATTAGAAAAAGCAAAAGTTGCCTGCAATGAGCTGTCTTGATTCTCACGGCATTCAACCCTTTGTTGCCCTGTTTCATCAACCCAGCAGAAACTACGCATATAATGTTTTCGCGGTCCATTTGAGCTAACTTCATTTTGTAAAATAGCTTTGTGAGTGGGCTTTATTGGAGATGAGTGACCAAGCATAGATCGAATAAGTGACACAACAAACATCTCAGCGCAGATCATTGCAGAAACAGGGTTCCCAGGTACGCCAACAATACTCTGATTATTCAAAGCACCAACCATCAAAGGTTTGCCAGGTCTCATCGCAATCCGCCAAAAATCAAGCTCCATACCAGCTAATTTCAAAGCCTCCTGCACTAAATCATGGTCGCCCACGGACGCTCCGCCAATGGTAACAATAATATCAAACTTGTTTTCCGGTGCTTTAGCCTCAGATATGATGTTTTTAAGACTTGGAAGATTATCCTGCGCTATTCCTAAACAGTGAGCCTCAGCCCCAGCTTGATTAAGAAGTTGTTTCATACCAAAAGGAATAGAAGAAATAATTTGCCCGGGTGATAAAGCCTCACCAGGAAAAACCAATTCGTCACCGGTTGCAATAATTGCAACTCTTGGTTTCTTATAAACTTCAACTGAAGCAACATTCATCGATGCAAGCAAAGCTAAATGCCGATAACCAAGTTCGGTCCCTTTTGAAACAAGCACATCACCATCGTTAAAGTCATATCCCGCCGGGCGTATAAATTTCCCTGGCTGAGCTACCTCTTTCACAACAACACTTTGCTGGTCCACTCGTTCACAATCTTCTTGTATGGCAATCGCATCAGCACCAGTAGGAACAACCGCACCCGTAAAAATTCGAACGGCTTCTCCAGATGAAAGCTCACCTTGAAACGGGTGGCCTGCTGAGCTTTCACCAATGAGTTTTAGAGTTACAGTAGTAGAGGAATTATGAGAGGAAGAGAGTGAGGAACAATCCGAAAACAAAACGGCATAACCATCCATAGCGGAAGCATCAAATGGAGGTTGAGTAATTTTGGCGGCGGTGTTTTTAGCCACAACTCGACCAGCACAAAACTCTAAAGGCAACATTTCAGTTGCCATAAGTTGCCCCTTAGCAATCATACGATTTTGGGCTTCCGCAACTGAAAGTAAACTCATTAAACACTCCAAAAAAACTCATTAAATAAAAATAACATCAATTATTCAGCTGCACCTATTCTGCAGCATCAGTCGCTCGGTATGTGCCTGACTTACCACCTGTTTTTTCCAGCAAGCGAACTCCAGAAAAACTCATACCCTTATCAATCGCTTTCGCCATGTCATAAATAGTTAGGCAAGAAACAGACACAGCCGTCAAAGCTTCCATTTCAACACCCGTTTTCCCATCAACCTTAACGGTAGCTTTAACTAAAATTCCTGTTTGTGGTTCTGTAGCAGGAGTAAAATCAACTTCAACGCCAGTAACCGGCAAAGGATGACATAGTGGAATAAGATCAGATGTTTTTTTACAAGCCATAATACCTGCAATCCGAGCCGTGGCTAAAACATCTCCTTTTTTCATGGCGTTCTGTTGAATTTGAGCTAATGTCTCCGGCTGCATAGCAACAAATCCTTCAGCAGTAGCAACACGTTGAGTAACACCTTTTTCAGATATATCGACCATATGAGCTGCACCAGAGGCGTTCACATGAGAGAGCTTCGCTGGCATATCATCCTTTACAACAGGTACTTCTTGCGCTGCTCTTTTGTCTTGTGCTGAACTCACAGCTCGTTTGGCTTTGTTATGCGGAGCATCAGTTGTCGGCTTCCCAGTTTCATCTGCACCAGAATTAATTAAAGCCCCAAGCTCTTCAATCGCAGATTCAAAGTCATCGCCTAATAGTTGCACATCTTGTATTTTAATATTTGCATTATCACTAGCTGAAACACTCTCAGCACTGGCGAGGTCACTCGTTTGTTTAAGTTCCTCATTAAAATTGTTTTCATCACTAGATTGTGCATCAGAATGGTCTGCTAAGCCCTGTTCCGTTTTTGGTGTTGCTTGCTGTACTAGTTTCTTAGCGGCATCTCCACCATTTACTTCAGGAAAAAAATCAGGCGCTTGCTCCTTTCCAAGGAGAACGCGTGTAGCTTGTTCAACGTTTTCTTTTCGCATCAAACATTCACCAACAAGAAATGTATTAGCACCAATATTAGAAAGCCTCACCAAATCATCATGGGTAGTAATGCCACTTTCACTAATAATGGTGCGATCTTTAGGAATTAAAGGAGCCAAACCTTCGGTTGTCTCTAAGGTGATGTCAAAAGTCTGCAAATTACGATTGTTAATTCCGATCAGAACAGAATTAAGCTTAAGCGCGCGTTCTAATTCTTGGCGATTGTGAACCTCAATAAGTACATCCATGCCCCACTTACGTGCCATATTTGTAATCGATTGCGCAACCACATCATCAATCGCTGCCATAATCACTAAGATACAATCAGCACCCCACGCCCGGGCTTCAACCACCTGGTATGTATCAATCATAAAATCTTTCCGCAATACAGGCAAAGTAGAGGCTGTGCGAACTTCTTTTAAATATTGAGGATGGCCTTGAAAAAAAGCAATATCAGTTAAAACTGAAATACAAGCAGCACCACCACTTTCATAAGCATCAGCCAAGTGAGCCGGGTCAAAGTCAGGCCGGATCAAACCTTTCGAAGGGCTTGCTTTTTTTATCTCAGCAATCAAAGCTGGTTTACCTTCAGCATGAAATTTTTGAATGGATTTTATAAATCCACGCGGCGCCGTTGCTGCACGGGCTTGTGTCTCAATTTCTGAAAGCGGCAAAATATTTTTGGCATTAGCCACCTCTGTCGCTTTGTGGGCAATAATTCTATCCAGCATATTTTTCATAACTGAGGTCCTAAAAATAAAAAAATAAAATCAGAGCGTGTCATCACTTCAAACAGCTCTCAGAGTTTTACTTGTTATGCTCTACTAAACGGAAGCTTGATTAAACAGAAACATTGGTCAATTTGATTAGCGTATTCAATGCGTCCAGAGCTTTACCATCATCAATTGCTTTACCAGCAATTTTCACCGCTTCACTCAAATCATCAACCTGACCACTAACAACAAGTGCTGCACCAGCATTAAGCAAAACAATATCCCTAAATGGTCCCATCTCACCCTTTAAAACTTCCTTAATGGCGGCAGCATTCACTTCAGAATCACCTCCTTTTAGCATATCTATGCTTGAAAGTGGTAGGCCAACGTCTTCAGGGTGAACTGTAAAAGTTGTAATTTCACCTTTATCAAGAGCGGCGACTTTTGTATCACCAGTTGTTGATAATTCATCTAGCCCATCAGCTCCGTGGACAACCCACAGCTTAGTGGAACCTAAAGTGCGTAGCACTTCAGCAATTGGCACTAACCATTCATCAGAAAAAACACCAATGACCTGTCGTTTTGCTCCAGCTGGGTTTGACAGTGGACCTAGTAAATTAAATATAGTCCGCACACCAAGCGATGCTCGGGCAGGGCCAACATGGCGAACAGCAGAATGATGCGCAGGTGCAAACATAAATCCAATATTAGCTTCTTTGATGCAGGTCTCAACAACCTCTGGTGTCACAGTTAAATTCACACCCAATGAAGCCAAAACATCTGCCGAACCAGATTTTGATGATATTGATTTGTTTCCATGTTTCGCAACAGGAACACCAGCCCCGGCAACGACAAAAGAACTACATGTTGAGATGTTATACGTACCAGAACTATCACCGCCAGTACCACAGGTATCAACGGCTCCATCAGGGGCAGTAACACCAGTCGCTTTTGCCCGCATCACTTCAGCAGCACCAGTTATTTCGTCAACAGTTTCTCCGCGCACACGTAGTGCCATCAAAAACCCACCAATTTGAGCTGGCTCAGCCTGACCAGTCATGAGAAGCTCAAATGCCTCAGAGGCTTCTTGCCGAGACAAGCTCGCCCCCGTTGATACAATTTGGATGTAATCTTCTATGCGTGCCATTTAGTCCCCACTATAAAACAAATCAAATCTCAAAAACCTAAAACTATATTGTTCTAAAACTTGAGCTTAGGCGTTGGCCTGTTTTGCTAAAATTTTATGATCAATCGAAAGCCCTGCAATTTCAAGAAAATTAGCTAAAATCTGATGCCCATAATCAGAAGCAATACTTTCCGGATGAAATTGTACGCCAAAAATTGGATATTCTTTATGTGCTAACCCCATAATCAACCCATCAGAACTTTCAGCAGTAATCTCTAAGCAATCAGGCAAGGTCTCTTTTTCAACAATGAGCGAATGATAGCGCGTTGCCGTAAAAGGAGAAGGTAGCCCTTTAAAAACGGAATGTTCATCATGGCTGATTTGAGAGGTTTTGCCATGCATAAGCACAGGAGCTTTTAAAACAGTGCCACCAAATGCTTGACCTATAGATTGATGCCCAAGACAAACTCCAAAGATAGGGAACTTGCCAGCCGCCTTCTCAATTAACTCAAGACAAATACCAGCTTCATTAGGAGAACAAGGACCAGGAGAGAGAACAATAGCCTGTGGTTTGGACTTAATGATATTTGCAACCGTAATTTTATCATTACGCACCACATCAGAACTAACACCAAGGTCTCCAATATAGTGAACAAGGTTATAAGTGAAACTGTCGTAATTATCGATGAGAGTGATCATTAAATTTAGTCGTCCTGAGAAAGGTGATGCTTAAGGTTTGTATAACAATAAAGGCTTCCTCTGTTTGGGGCAAGCTTCGTTCAACTATCTGTGTCAATTTGAATATGAATTAGAATAAATAGCCAATGAGAAAAAAAGAGCTTAATTGTTCCGTTTAATGCCTGCAAAACGAAGGGCTTCCGCTCTAGCGCTAAATAACGCTTTTGCCTTATTCACACATTCTTCAAATTCAGATTGAGGAACCGAATCAGCCACAATTCCAGCACCGGCTTGAACATGCATTTCACTGTCTTTAACAATGGCAGTGCGCAAAACAATACAGCTATCCATTTCCCCAGTAGCTGAAAAGTAACCAACACATCCGGCATAAATTCCGCGTTTGTGTACTTCCAATTCATCGATGATTTCCATTGCTCTGACTTTAGGGGCACCAGAAACTGTACCAGCAGGAAAACCAGCCATTAAGGCATCGATTTCATCAAATTCAGGTGCAAGTTTTCCCTCTACATTTGAAACAATGTGCATCACATGACTATAACGTTCTAAAAAGAACTGATCAGTCACAGTAACACTTCCGGTCTCAGAAACACGCCCAACATCGTTACGTCCCAAATCTAAAAGCATAAGATGTTCTGCGCATTCTTTAGGGTCAGCTAATAAATCTTCACCAAGAGCTATATCTTCAGATTCAGTAGCCCCGCGCGGACGTGTGCCAGCAATTGGGCGCACGGTAACAACCTCGTCACGCGCTCTGACTAAAATTTCAGGACTGGATCCTATGACTGAGAAATCAGTAAAGTTAAGGTAATATAAAAAGGGCGACGGGTTCGTGCGGCGAAGGGCACGGTAAAGGGAGAAGGGCGGTAATGAAAAAGGTGCTGTAAAGCGCTGACTTAGTACCACCTGAAATATATCACCTTCAGTGATGTAATCTTGGGCCTTCTTCACCATCTCCTTATATTTTTTAGGAGAAGTATTTGAAGTAGGCTCTTCAAAAATCGGCGATCCATCTTCCTCATCAATATCCAGCTCAACTTGATGAGGAACCGGTGCATTCAAATCTAAAATTGCAGATTTTAAGTTCTCAATTGCAGCAAGATAGGCCTGTTTAGCTGAGCCCCCATCTTTAACGTCAACCCGATGAACCATAACCATTTCATCTTTAACAGCGTCGAAAATGACCATAATGGTAGGGCGAACAAAAATACTATCAGGAACCCCTAAAACATCCTCATTCACATCTGGCAAATGCTCCATCAATCGCACAGTATCATAAGCCATATAGCCAAAAACACCGGCAGACATGGGGGGTAATTCATCAGGTAAGTCAATCTTAGAGCGCTCTAATAATTCTCTCATAGCCTCAAGAGTAGGCAAGGAAAGGGCGGTAAATTCAGTATCGCCCGCAAGACAGCTTTCATTGACTTCAGCACTCTCGCCATTACTTTGAAATATAAGGTCAGGTTTTAAACCAATTGCTGAATAGCGCCCACGCACAGCCCCACCCTCAACACTCTCAAACAGAAAGCTATTTTGAGGGTTGCTCTCTGTTAATTTTAAAAAGGCAGAAACCGGTGTCTCTAAATCAGCAACAAGTCTTGTCCAGATAACTTGTGAAAGGCCGGTTTCGTAAATTTCCTCAAAAGATTTGAGGCTAGGAAAAAAACCGGTTTGCCCAGAGCTTATGCTCTCTATCATGCTCGGTTCACTCCACAAATTAGAAATTAAAAAGTAAGATAGTTGCGCATCTAATTTTAAATGCGCAACTATTATTCTTTGATATGCCGTAAATATTAAGAGTGTTTAATTCCCAGAGCCACGACCAGAATTTGATGCAACACCGTTTTTGATTTGCTCAAAAACCTGACTATTTTCAGTCACACCAAAATGAGCTTTTGCACCTTCTAAATATTGAGTAACGAGATCATTTGTAATCTCTTCTTGTAACTCATTCTCAATCTTAATCACATAAGCATCATAAGCTGGTCCAGTTGTTTTAGCTGGTATATGTTTTTTAACTCTGACAATAAGCCAGTTCTTATTTTCAGCATCTAATCCAGAAGCAATACCACCATTTTTCACACTGAATAACCGGTTAGTAAAGAAAGCCGGAATATCCTCAACAACAGCACCGCGGCCAACAGGTTTAACCGGAACGATTTTAGCTTTTAAGCCCTTAGCCACATCAGCAAAACTTTTACCGTCTTGTATCTCTTTTTCAAGAGACGCAGCATATTCAGTAGCCAACTTCTTATTCTCGCGAGTTGTCCAAGCTTTCAACAAAGCGTCTTTAACTTCATCTTGAGGCTTAATACGTGTTGGAGTGACTTCTAAAACATCAAACCAAATATAACCACCATCAGCATGACGAACTGAAACAGTATCATCCCCAATAGATGAAGAAAAAACAGATTGAAGTAGTTTTTGAGAGGCTGGTAAATTTTTAACAGCCTTGCCATCTAAGCCTTGGCTTTTTGAAGAAATTGCATCAATCACAACAGATTTACCACCCATTTCTTTGGCAACATCAGCAATGCTCATACCGCTAGCTCTTAGATCTTCAACCTTATCAAAAAGTGTGCGCACTTCTTTACGAGCAGCAGTCTCTCTTAGATAGTTTTCGATTTGAGGGCGGACATCTTTTAAAGTTTTCTCTACAGCAGCCACAGTTTTTGTGACCTTCGCAATTGTGATGGCAAAAGTGCCTTCAACCGGTGCAGTATACTCACCTTCTTTAATATCAAAAATAGCCTTCGCAAGTTTAGGATCAGCCATACTTGTTTTCGTCACCGGACCAACAGCATCAGCTTTTTTATTTTGGCCAAATTCTTTAGCTACATCATCAAACTTTTTACCAGAATTCAGAGCTTTGTGAGCTTCAAGGGCCTTTTCCATGCTCTCAAAAACAATTTGGCTGTAGGTTCTGTTCGCTGGTGAGTTAAAGCGTTTTTTACGCACTTCAAAAGTTTTCTTCACATCGTCTTCAGAGAGAACAGCTTTTTTCTTCAAGTCTTCTAACGAAAGAGGGAATAGAGCAATTTTACGAAATTCCGGAGCTCTGTATGCACTTTTACCTAGGTCATAATACTCTTTTAATTGCGCATCAGTAGGTTTAGCCGCTTTCTTAATTTCTTTGCTAGGAACAACAAAATACTCAGCTTCAACCTTGTCTTCGCGGTAGTGATACATACTATCAATCAAGATCTTAGGGATACGCTTCTTTTGAGTGAACAAGCTTGTCACTTGAGTTCTGAGAGCTGAGTTTCTTTGAGTATCAAAATAACCTTGCTCAGAAATGCGCTCAGAACGCAAAATTTGCTTCAGCAACTCTTTATTAAAATTACCCGCTTGATCTTGAAATTGTCGATCATTCTTAATGGCATCACCAATTGCATCATCAGATACACCCAGCGCTAATACTTTTGCATGATTATCAACCACAGCTTGGTTGATAAGACGGAACTTAACTTGGCTAGGAATATCGAAAGCTCGCAATTGTTCCTGAGTTAAACGCTGCTTCAAGCGAGTATTCCATTCATTTACAACTGTTGGTAAAAGCCGATCATAATCCTGGCGAGAGATTTCAATTTCACCAACTTTGGCAAGTTCTGTTTGGCCCTGAGTTTGTATCAAACCCTGCACACCCCAAACAGCAAAACTCAAAATTAATAAACCAATTAATATCTTGGCTAACCAGGTGGTAGCACCTTTGCGAAGAACACTTAGCATTTAAATTCCATCTTATGTTTCGATTCGCCGCATTGAAATTAATGATAATAATTGTCATTAATACAAAAAAAGACGATCTATGTACAAATTCCACCCATCATAGTATCCACTTAGGCGAATGCCAAGAATTCTTTGGTGGTCAAGAATTCATAGGTGGAATGATTTTTAGCTTAATAGACCTTCCTAAAGTGGATGGGAAGGTCTTGGCAAGCCATTTTTTAAGCAAAATAACAAAAGGCTTAATAGTCTTTGATTGAAATCAAAATAAATTTACATCTAAACTAAAGGGCGATTTTATAAAAATGATTAGACCAATAGTAGCCGGCAACTGGAAAATGAATGGAGTTTCAAATTCCGTATCCGAGATTAATTCATTAAAAGATAAGGTCAATTCACCTTCTAATTGCGATATCTTAATCTGCCCTCCAGCAACATTAATCATGGCATTTTCCCATGTTTTGAAGGACACTCCAATCGAATTAGGTGGCCAAACATGTCACGGCAATGAAAAAGGAGCCCATACGGGCGATTTATCAGCAGAAATGCTAAAAGATTGCGGTGCTAACTATGTCATCACAGGCCACTCAGAACGCCGAATGGACCATGGAGAGCTAGATAGAGTGGTAAAATCACAAACCGAAGCTGCCTGGAGAGCCGGTTTAAAGGCTATACTGTGTGTGGGTGAATTAATCGGTGAGCGAAAAGCTGAATTAACCTTGAAAGTTATAGAGCGACAGCTAAAAAGTTCAATCCCTGAAGGGGCAACAGCAGAAAACCTTATAATCGCGTACGAACCTGTCTGGGCCATTGGAACGGGCTTAACACCAACGGTAGACGATGTAGCGACAGTACACACATTCATCCGAAACAACTTAATAGAGACCTTAGGGTCTGAAATAGGCTCAAATATGCGCCTTCTCTATGGTGGTTCTGTTAAACCAGGTAATGCTAAAGAACTAATGGCAGCAAGCAACGTCAATGGTGCCCTTGTTGGCGGTGCCAGTTTAAAAGCTGAAGATTTTACAGGAATTATTGCAGCCTACGAATAGCTGATATAAGGTGCAGTCCAATTCCTTATGGTTAAAGACTAAAGCCATAGGTAGGACTGTACCATTCTACAATATTCGGGGCATAAAATTCATGTTTGTTACGCGTATCCGCAGGACAATTTCATCCATTAAATCATTTACGCTTATCTTAACTATTGTCGGTTTGGCTATAAATATGGCCTCAATCCATTCAGTTAGTGCAAAACCTTTAGCTAAAAATGAATGTAAAACTCTCAAAACAAAACTTAAAACCTTAAAAGCCACCCCAGCCGTGATCAATATGACAAAAGGCTTTGAATGGGTGAAGGAAAACATGAAAGGTGATGATCTCCTACCAATTAAGGAATTCATCGAAACCGAAGAGCAATATAAATTTCGGTGCCCACAGCCAAGAAAGAAAAAAGCCCCAAAACCAAAACCTAAGAAGTTAGATCCAAAAAAAGATTTAGTTGATAAGAAGACAAAATCCAAAATTGAGAAAAAAACAAAAAACACGAAGGTTCAGAAAAAGAAAAAAGTAAAAACTAAAAAAAATACTACAAAAAAGAAGCCTTCTAAATACAAAAAAGAAAAATCTAGTCTCGGAACAACTAAAAAATCTGAACCAACACTATTTGAAACGATCTTTCCATCAAGTGTTGAAAATAAAGAATAATCTTAAATTTAAGCTCTCTACGAACATAGAGGCCTGCTAGAAACATCTAAGTCTGTGAAATATATTAAGGATAGGGGCATTAGGCGAGATTAATCATCTTGTATCTCGCCTAACTTAAGACTATAAACCGTTTCACTATTGATTTTTTATCAAAGAAGGCGATATAAGCCTTAAATCAATTGATTTGAGCTAACTAAACGATTTGCTCCTCACAAATCCATCATTATAGATTTGAAGGGTTTGAGCAAAATGACAAAAGAAGCTCATAAAACATGACAATTTAACATATGATCCATGCAATTTGAATTGCATGACTATATGATTTACGTGACAACATGATTTTAAGAGAGGGTTCAGTACCCCTTATCTCGTTGTAATTAACAAAGGAAGTATAATGGCAACTATATTATTGGTCATTCATGTGCTCATCGCGCTCGGTATTATCGCCACAGTGTTATTGCAACGCTCAGAAGGCGGCGCCCTTGGAATTGGCGGCGGCGGCGGCGGCATGAAGTCAGGTAGAGGGTCTGGTAATTTGCTCTCAAGAACAACTGCCATTTTAGCGGCCTGCTTTTTCGCATCAAGCATCGGCCTTACAGTTTTAGCACGCACCACAACAACAAATGAATCTAAAATTGATTCAATCAAAGTTGATGGACCTAAAAAATCAGGAAAAGTCTTGGATGGAATTCCAACACCACCGGCTGCACCTAAAAAACTTGATGGGCCAGTTGTCCCAATTCCTGATGCACCTAAAAAATAAGTCATAATTAGAATGACATAAGGGCGATAAGTGTGATGAAAATGTCAGCACTTTCGCCCTTTTTCTAATTTAACTGTTCGCAACTGAATTTTTCTATTCGAATCTGTAAATAAACATGCAATCTAAGGTCCCATGGCGCGTTATATATTCATTACAGGCGGCGTGGTGTCTTCCCTTGGAAAAGGGTTAGCCTCAGCAGCACTCGGAGCACTTTTGCAAGCTAGAGGCTATTCAGTCCGGCTGCTCAAGCTTGATCCGTATTTAAATGTAGACCCAGGCACAATGAGCCCTTATCAGCACGGCGAAGTCTTCGTAACCGATGACGGCGCTGAAACTGATTTGGACCTTGGCCACTATGAACGGTTCACTGGTGTTCCCTGCAAACAAGCAGACAACATCACCACTGGCCGTATCTATCAAGATATCCTTGCAAAAGAACGACGCGGCGACTATTTGGGCGCAACCGTTCAGGTCATTCCCCATGTCACTGACGCCATTAAAAACTTTGTCATCGATGGTAATGATGATGTTGATTTTGTCTTGTGTGAAATAGGTGGCACCGTTGGTGACATTGAAGGCTTGCCATTTTTTGAAGCCATCAGACAATTACGCAACGACTTACCCGTAAACACCTCAATCTTCATTCATCTAACACTCATCCCATTCATACCCAGCGCAGGTGAGCTAAAAACGAAGCCAACTCAACACTCAGTTAAAGAATTGCGCTCAATTGGTATCCAACCAGATATCCTATTATGTCGCTGTGATCGCGAAGTTCCACAAGATGAACGCCGCAAAATTGGTCTATTCTGTAATGTTCGCGAAGAAGCCGTTATCCAGGCTCTGGACGTCTCTAGTATTTATGATGTACCGAAAGCTTATCATGAACAAGGTCTCGACCGAGAAGTTCTAAAAGCTTTCTCAATAGAAGATCGCAAAAAACCAGAACTCTCACGTTGGGATGAAATCTCTAATCGGGTCCATAATCCTGAAGGTGAGGTAACGATTGCTATTGTTGGCAAGTATATAGAGCTAAAAGACGCCTATAAATCCATCAATGAAGCATTGTTACATGGCGGCATAGCGAACAAAGCCAAAGTCAATATAGAATGGATTGATGCTGAAATTTTTGAGCGTGAAGACCCAAATCCATACCTTGAAAATGTAAACGCAATTCTTGTTCCTGGCGGATTTGGCGAACGCGGTATTGAGGGTAAAATAGCCGCGGCTCATTTTGCAAGAACAAGAAAAGTACCTTATCTCGGTATTTGCTTAGGTATGCAAATGGCAGTTGTTGAATTTGCTAGAAGCAATGCTAATTTAAGCGGTGCCGGCTCAAGTGAATTTGGCACTCCTAAAATCCCACTTGTAGGTCTTATGACTGAATGGGAAAAAGATGGTGAAGTCGAAAAACGCGGTAGCTCGGACGATCTTGGCGGTACAATGCGCCTGGGAGCTTATGAGGCCAAATTGCTTGAAGGCACAAAAGCCAGAGAGATCTATGGGACCGAAACAATCTTTGAGCGCCACCGTCATCGCTATGAAGTTAATATGAATTACAAAAACCAGCTTGAAGAGGCCGGGATGACATTTTCAGGTGTCTCTCCAGATGGATTATTACCTGAAATAGTAGAAATAAAAGATCATCCTTGGTTTATTGGCGTTCAATTCCACCCAGAATTAAAATCTAGGCCATTTGAACCACATCCTTTATTTGCTGCTTTCATATCAGCTGCACTAGACCAAAGCCGTCTTGTATAAATCGAATTTCTCTGAAAATATCTAAAATTAGAAAACAAAGATTAACCATATTTTTCAGTAAGTAATGTTGATAGGCTTAAATAGAAATGTTTAACCATTTCTATAAGCTATTGATATAAATATGGCTTGTGATTTAATATAGGGATAAGTTACCCGCAAATTTATACAGATACAGAGATAGAATATGTTCGCTCAAGTGACTGAAAATTTAGCATTTATTTTTCAAAGCCTAAACCTGTTTGTTGAAGGGGCTATCCCTAATATAGGTTTAAATGCAGCGGCTGGGGATATGATCAGCTATTTTGAAAATTCTAGAATAGCATTTGATAAAAACGTAGAAATTTTCCTCATGTACGGTTTAATTCTTCTCGTGGCATTTTTCATAGGAATTGGTGTCTACTCACTAACTCACTCCAAAGATAAAAAGAAAAAACAATCCTAAAGAACTCCACCCCACTTCCTATACCCTTCACGTCCTAATTTGGTGATCTATGGACAGCACGATCACCTATAAAAGAACTTGCTTAAACGTA
>JAJFHW010000221.1 GCA_021775385.1 Hyphomicrobiales bacterium
TGTCAGCGCGCCGTTCTAGCCGCAGATCTAATTTCGCCACCCAATTTTTTGTTGTTAACACTACAAATCCCATTTGTTCGAAAATCATTTATGAGGGAAGGACTAGCTATACACAGCAAACTTGTTGCAATGCAACCCTTGGAAAGATCACATTTGTTAGCCACTTAAGAAAGCAAGTAAGATTAGAGAAACACTAGCCAAACCTCTGTTTCAAGAACTGCCTATAAATTAGTCTGCTGAATATTCATTCGAAATAAATTGAGGGGGATAGGTACGTTCTGCTTAATTTGACATCGGCTTTATCTATTTTTTGGCAAACCAGATGCTGATGATGACTTTTTGTAGTATAAACCGGAAATTTTTTTATATTCCTTATTTGTTAGGCGTCTCCTTCTCCTCGAGCGATCGGATGAACAATTACGTGGCCTTTGATTAGTTAGTGTCATTTTTTGCGCAATCTATGCACCAACAACTTTGCTTAACTATTATGCACAAACTTTAATTGCCAGAATAATAAGCAGTCGCACATGTTTTCAGCAGTCATTGCATTTTTACCGTTGGCTGATAGAGCTTGATTGCACAATAATTCTACAGGAAAGGATTTAAGCGACTGATATAAATAGATAAAGCAAGAGCCATAAAAGTGTTAAAAAACTGGCACAGCTTTTGAAATGTATTCCTCACTTGGTGATGACCACCATGGTTTAAGTGAAAAGTAATGTTTCTTTTTCGCAGACCAAACAATGAGAAAGCTAGAGGGATTTATCGCATGATTAAATTCAAGAAACTATTATTAACAGCTGCTTTTGCAACCGGCGCGCTTTTCCCGCAAATAGCACAAGCAGAAGAAACCATTAAAGTTGGCGTCCTACATTCTTTGTCCGGCACCATGGCCATTAGTGAGACGACCTTAAAAGACACAGTCTTGATGATGATTGAAGAGCAAAATAAAAAGGGCGGTGTTCTTGGCAAAAAGCTGGAAGCGGTTGTTGTTGACCCAGCATCTAATTGGCCTTTGTTTGCAGAAAAAGCACGAGAACTATTAGAGAAAGAAAAAGTCGACGTTACCTTTGGTTGCTGGACATCAGTTTCTAGAAAATCTGTTTTGCCGGTTTATGAAGAATTAAACGGCTTATTGTTTTACCCTGTGCAATATGAAGGTGAAGAAAGTTCTAAGAACGTTTTCTACACAGGCGCTGCCCCCAATCAACAAGCAATCCCAGCAGTTGATTATCTCATGAATGACATTGGTGTGAAACGGTGGGTGCTTGCTGGCACAGACTATGTCTACCCAAGAACCACCAACAAAATTTTAAAAGCTTACCTCCTCTCTAAGGGTGTAAAAAAAGAAGATATTTTGATCAACTACACCCCCTTTGGGCACTCAGATTGGCAAAACATTGTTGCTGACATTAAAAAGTTTGGTTCAGCAGGTAAGCAAACTGCAGTGGTCTCAACCATCAATGGCGACGCGAACGTTCCTTTTTACAAAGAGCTGATCAACCAGGGCATTTCTTCGGAAGACATTCCTGTTGTTGCTTTTTCTGTTGGTGAAGAAGAGTTGTCTGGCATTGATACCAAACCTCTGGTTGGACATTTAGCGGCATGGAATTATTTCATGAGTGTTGAAAACAAAGAAAATGAGGCCTTCATCAAAAGCTGGAAAAGTTTCATTAAAGATAAAAAACGGGTGACCAATGACCCAATGGAAGCGACTGTCATCGGCTTTAAAATGTGGGTGAAAGCGGTTGAAAAAGCAGGCTCAACTGATGTTGATAAAGTTGAGAAAGCTATGATTGGTATTGAAGTGCCAAATCTAACTGGTGGCGTTGCTAAAATGCTCCCCAACCACCACTTAACAAAACCTGTTTTAATCGGTGAAATTCAAGATAACGGTCAGTTTGATGTTGTATGGTCAACTGAAAAAACCGTACCGGGTGACGCATGGTCAAACTATCTTGAAGGTAGCAAAGACGTGATCTCAGACTGGGCTAAATTAAAATGTGGCAATTACAACACTAAGACTAAAAGTTGTGGTGCTCAAACTAATTAATTGACACCTCTGTCAAAACCTCTTTTAGCCGGGTATTAAATCACGTGTTTCATATCCGGCTATTTTTATCTTATAAACCCCAAAGAGCTGATCAAGAAAATCCGAGCATATGAAAAAAGTAACAAACACTCATTCCAATTCTCTTAGAGGACAACAATTTTGGACCGGTTTTTTTTTCTCTGTTCTTCTGAGCTGCTTTGTTTCTCTCGCTCATGCTGAGGGCCAAGAGAAAGTAATTTCGCATGGCTTTACGGAACTGGCAATACAGCTTACCAGCAAAAGCTATAAAGCGAAACAAAGGGCAATTGCAGAACTAAGCAACTTAAATGACCCAAGAGTGAAAGACCTTTTCAAACAGCTTCTTGAGAGCAAACTTTATTATTTAAAGGATACTAAACAGCTGGTTTATATTACCAGCCAAGAAAAGGATTTTGCAATACGCTCGATCATTGATGGGCAAGCAATGGGAGTTAGGAAAAAAAACCAACTAAAAAAAGTCCGCACCAATAATAAAATTCGTACACTCATTAAATCAGAAATTGCAAAACGCAACCTTAATTCCACAGATCCAACCCTCCGATACAAAGCTGTAAAAAAAATGTTCTCTCAATTGTCACCCAAGACAATTGATTTGTTTAGAGAACGCACCAAAGTCGAAACCGATGCAGCGACCAAATCCTTCCTGACTTTGGGCCTGGCCATTGGTGACTTACAGTCTGCAAACGGAGTAATACTCATGGATGCCATCAAAATGTTAGGAGGCTCTCTTTATCCTGAAGCTAAAAATGCTCTTGAGGGCAAGTTAGCTCTATTAAAAAAAGTAGCCTCACCATCGAGTGACATTGAAAAGCAAATCACGACAATTAAAGCCGCATTAAAGAGCATCGATGAAAAACGCTCCTTTTTCCATTTTGTTGAAAACGTATTTTTTGGATTAAGCCTGGGCTCGGTTTTGCTGTTGGCAGCCATTGGCCTGGCCATTACATTTGGTGTGATGGGCGTGATTAACATGGCTCATGGCGAACTCATTATGCTTGGCGCCTATACCACTTATTTCGTGCAAGCTTTAATGCCTAATTATATTGATTTTTCACTCCTCATTGCTGTGCCAGCAGCGTTTATTGTCTCTGGTCTGTTTGGCATGGCCATTGAACGCGGCGTGATCCGCCATTTATATGGCCGCCCCCTAGAAACTTTGCTAGCAACATTTGGCATTAGTCTTATTTTGCAACAATTGGTCCGCACTACAATATCTGCTCAAAATGTGATTGTCTCAACCCCCTCATGGTTGAGTGGCTCATTGCAGATCAACCCTATTTTGTCCATCACTTATAACCGTGCCTTTATTATTATTTTCTCTCTGGCGGTTTTTGCCGCCTTGTTATTTATTCTCCACAAAACAGTGCTTGGCTTGCAAATTCGCGCGGTCTCGCAAAACCGCTCAATGGCTAAAGCTATGGGTGTGCGGAGCAATTGGGTCGACGCGTTAACCTTCGGTTTAGGGGCCGGTATCGCTGGAATAGCCGGCGTTGCGTTAAGCCAATTAACAAATGTTGGCCCCAATATGGGGCAAGCCTACATCATTGATAGCTTTATGGTTGTGGTGTTTGGCGGTGTTGGCAATTTATGGGGCACGATGGTTGGTGCTTTGTCCTTGGGGGTTTTAAACAAGTTCTTAGAACCTTGGGCAGGTGCTGTGATGGCCAAAATTCTGGTTTTGATTTTCATCATCCTCTTCATTCAAAAGAAACCCCGCGGGCTGTTCCCGAAAAAAGGCCGGTTCGCTGAGGAGTCAGACTAATGGTTTTTAAATTTCTAAAATCACGCCTGTTTATGGATGACCGTTCAGGTAATATATTTCTAAGTCTTTTAATTGTGTTCCTTATGCTTATACCGGTGTTAAATCTCTTCATACCGGAAGGATCATTCATTCACGTGCCAACTTATATGGTGGCATTACTCGGTAAATATTTATGTTATGCCTTGCTGGCGATTGCCCTTGATTTGGTTTGGGGTTATTGCGGCATCTTAAGTTTGGGCCATGGAGCGTTTTTTGCTCTGGGTGGTTATGCCATGGGAATGTACCTTATGCGCCAAATTGGTGAGCGAGGGGTTTATGGAAATCCTGACCTGCCAGATTTTATGGTTTTTCTCAATTGGAAAGAATTGCCTTGGTATTGGTTCGGGTTTGATATGTTCTGGTTTGCTTTGCTGATGATCATATTGGTCCCCGGCATCCTAGCATTTCTCTTTGGTTGGCTCACTTTCCGGTCACGGGTCACGGGTGTATATCTCTCCATCATCACTCAGGCCCTGACCTATGCCCTCATGCTGGCCTTCTTCCGTAATGAAATGGGCTTTGGTGGCAATAATGGTCTGACTGACTTTAAAGACATTCTCGGCTACAGCTTGCAAGCGGATGAAACACGCATAGCGCTGTTTTTAATGAGCGGGTTCATGTTAATTATAGGCTATCTTATCGCCCGCTTTGTGGTGCGCTCAAAATTTGGCCGTGTTGTTTCTGCTGTGCGAGACGCTGAAGACCGCACCCGTTTTATTGGTTACCGGGTAGAAGATTATAAATTATGGATTTTTGTGCTCTCTGCTGTTCTAGCCGGCATAGCTGGGGCACTTTATGTGCCCCAAGTTGGGATCATTAACCCAGGGGAATTTTCTCCTCTAAACTCAATTGAGTTGGTCATTTGGGTGGCCATTGGGGGACGCGGGACCCTATATGGCGCTGTCATCGGGGCCTTCTTGGTGAATTATGC
>JAJFHW010000222.1 GCA_021775385.1 Hyphomicrobiales bacterium
GAGTTTTTTGCTCCCTAGTTTTCCTTTTCCTAATAACGGGTATTTGACCACTTTTTTGGCTAGATGCTCGGAGACATAGAGTTCCTCTTTATAAATCGCGATGCCATTTGGGTAGATGAGGTTCTCGGCGATTTTTGTAACCAAACCTTCTTTGCTTAGATAAAAGATCAGCCCCATGGGTAGGAGCTTTTTGTCAAAATGCCCAGGTGCTGTGAGATAGACGCCGCCCTTACCGTCGCTTATGCAATCATTGGGGTGGAAGATGGCGATCCCCTCTTTGCTTTTTTTTATAATGCGAAGAGTTTTGCCGGTTTGATCAATGATGATCAGTTCATCACTTAAATGGCAGAGGATGACGAGTTTGTTAGTTTGGTATTTGGCCAGTGAGGTGGGGCCGCAGCCCTTCTTATAATAAAAAGGGACTAGTCCCTTTATTGGGCTTTTTTTTTAAGTGTCATTTTTTCGAGAGTTTGTGCTGGCACTTTCATCACCCTGTTGCGGGTCATTTCTGTGTAGTACAGATCACCGCCAATGAAAACCGGGCCTTCGGGATAGGCGGCTTGTTTATCAATGACTGTTCTTTGGCCCTCTTTTGCGTGAGCACCTTTCGCATGAGTTTGTTGCACTCCTAAAAATGAAAGGCTCATTAGGCTGGCCAACACAATGAGTAACGGTAACACAGTGTTGGATTGAGTTGCTTGTTTGGTTGCCTCTGATTTCGGGCGGGCGAAAATGACGATGGCCATGGCTAGAATCAGAAAGACCGAAAGTGACTGGGTCAAGCTCCGAGTGCCAAAATTTGGGATGAGATAAAAGGACGTAACCAGCGTGCCGAAGATGTTGCCCGCTGTTGAGATGGCGAAGATGGTACCTGAGGTTCGCCCAGCATGTTCGACATTACTTAAAGTCCGGCGGATGGCGACCGGTGAGAAAGTTGAAAGACAGGCCACTGGCAACCCAGTGACTATAAATGCGCCAACCAGGGCTCCTAGTTTCACGTCTTCAATAGCAGTGATTACGATTTCCATCATCGGATCGATAAATTGCGGCAGGGCAATCATATAAAGGGCGGAGATAAAAATCATCACTTCTAACAACCAGCCGGATTTTTTCTTATCTGCGCTATAGCCGCCTAGGAAATAGCCCCCCATCATTGCTAACAAGACAACTGAAATTAACGCCGCCCATGTGAAGATCGTGCCGCCGAAATATGGGTTTAAGTAGCGCGATGCTAGCATTTCAAGAGACATGATAACCGCGCCAACAATGAAAGCACTTAGGAGCATCATAAGATATGAGAGCGAGTTATTTTCGTTTGTTGAGTTCGGCATTTAGCGGCTCTGTTTCTTATTGTGTTTTTTTATTATGCGTTTTTATTGTTTTTAGCATGTTCACTGGTGCGAAATCATCTGTCAGCGGTTTCGTTTTTGTATTGTAATCAAGTAGCATCGCGCGTTTTTCGATGAGGTCTGGCAAGGCATAGCGAAACTTATGGGTCTCTTGTAGTTTGCCAGCTTTATCAATGAGGCTCTCTATTAGTTTTTTCTCACCATCATATGCTATTGCCACTATATTGCCGCCGCCCCGATACACATCCACATGATCAAATACGGAGGTGATTGTTGCTATCGCACTATCATAAAGCATGGTTGAAGGCTCGATGTTTTGAACCATCACGCCGCCTTTGCTCAGGCGTTTTTTGGCCAGTGTAAAAAATTCTTTGGTCATTAAATGAAAGGGGACGAATTGGCCTCTATAAGCATCCACAAAAATAATGTCGTGTTTTTGTTTTTTGCGCAAAATATGCATCCGGCCATCTAACTCTGAGATGGTGAAGTTTTCACTTTGCTTACCATTTTGCTTGAAACCGTAATATTTTTTAGACAAACGTACAATTTCCGGATCAAGCTCTACTGCAGTGACTTTGGCTTTAGGTAATGATTTGTGCAAATACCAACTGGTTGAGCCACCACCCATGCCAATCATTAAAAATGACTTTAGGTTTTTGGGGTACGCCATGCCTATGGTGAAGCTTTTTGTATATTCAACCGGCAATTCCATCAGATCGTTTGGATTGCGGCGGCTTTCAACATAACGACGGCTTTTATGGCCAAATGCCAGAGTGACATAGGGTGCTTGCTTGTAAATATAGATGGTGTTGTAAGGAGATTCTACTTTTTCCAATAGCTTCTCAGCTTTAAGCGGTGCTGATAAGAGTATAAGAAAATTGAAGAAAACAAGAATTGCAGAAAATTTATAATTCATATTCAAACGCTAACATCTCTTTATTATAAATCTACGTTTTATGACCAAATCTAAATTTAGGCTTCGGACATTAACCGAATATGCCTATTTTGTTCACTCAATAGAGCCATTTCTATGAAACATTGCAATAATTTAATCTTCGTGGATATGGAAATTTCATCACAGTTCTTTTATACTTTGGATTAGATTTAAGATTTTTAGCTCTTTGGAGGATTTTTGAAATGCGCGGTCTGGCTTCTTTGATATTGACTGTAGTTTTGCTACTCCCCTTCTCAACATACAGTTTTGCCGCGAAAAAAGTGGCACTTGTTGTTGGCAATGACAGTTATGTCAATGTCCCAAAACTGGCTAAGGCACAGAATGATGCCGATAGCATTTCCAATAAGCTAAAAGAACTTGGCTTTCAGGTTCATTTGCACAAAGACCTTAATCGACGCGGATTTAACCAAAAATTACAAAGCTTTCTCTCTTCACTGCAAGCTGGAGATGAGGCTCTTTTCTTTTTCGCTGGGCATGGTGTTGAAATTCGCGGGCAAAACTATCTCCTTCCGACAGATATTCCGAATGCTGAGCCTGGCCAAGAATCTTTTGTGAAAAGTGAAGCCATTGGGGTTAATTATATCCTTAATGAAATTGGCCGCCGTAAAGTGCGCATGACTTTACTTATTTTAGATGCCTGTAGAAACAACCCGTTCCAAAAATCTGGCACACGTAGTTTAGGACGCACACGCGGTCTTGGCACGATGGAAGCACCACCTGAGGGTACATTTATCCTCTATTCTGCCGGATTTGGGCAATCTGCGCTTGATCGTTTAAGTGACAGTGACCCGCACCCAAATTCTGTTTTCACACGCACTTTGGTGCCTCTACTTTCCAAACCTGGTTTAAAACTCTCTGATACAGCGCGGCAAGTGCGCCGCAAGGTTATGAAGCTAGCGTCTACTGTGAGCCATGAACAACGCCCTGCCTATTATGATGAAGTGCTTGGTGACTTTTATTTCACACCGCCAGCCGTTGGCTTTTCTGAAGTATCCAAACCAGAAAACATCGTACAAAAGCAACCTGGTGTTAATGTTCAAGGTGGGGGGACATGTGGTGTTTGGCCACAAATTGCGACCTCTGCAACCTACGCTCAAGTTGAAGCTTTCTTAGCCGAATGTAAAAGTGGGATATACTCCACCCTCGCGAAAGCGCGCCTAACCGAGTTAAAAGGGAAACAACCTAATAAGGTGCTTGCCCTGTTGCCGCCGATTGTTAAGAACCCTAAAAAGGTTTCCAAAAATGCGACGGCTATTTTCACTCGGGCCTGGAATATTTTTAATGGCAAGAATGGAGAAACCAAAGACCAATACAAAGCCGTGCGCCTTTATAAGCAGGCAGTTTCATTGGGTCATAAAAGCGCTTTGGTAAATTTAGGCTATTCGCTAGAAAACGGCTTTGGCATCGTCAAGGATGTGGCTGAAGCGGCGCAAATGTATAAGCGAGCGGCTGAACTTGGTGAAGCGCAGGGCATGACCAATCTTGGATATATGTATGAGAACGGTAAGGGAATTAAACGCGATCTAAAAGAAGCGGCGAAGTGGTACAAAAAATCAGCTTTGGCTGGAAATTTTAATGGCATGACCAACTATGGCTATATGAATGAAACAGGGCGCGGCATGCCCGTTAATTTCAATGAGGCTGTTAAATGGTATCGTAAAGGTGCTGATGGTGGGATCGCGCGGGCGAAAAACAACTTAGCTTATATGTATCTCTATGGGCGCGGCGTGAAGAAAAGCGAGCGCACGGCTTGGTCACTTTATAAAGCTGCAGCTGATCAAGGGTTTGCAAATTCAAACTACATGCTTGGCTATATGAGATTGCTTGGCAAAGGGGTTAAGCGGAATGATAAAAAGGCTGCTAAGTGGGTCTTAATAGCTCTGAAGGGTAAGCATCAGTTTGCTGTTAAAGAAATGACAACAAATTCGGCTGGTTGGTCACTGACCTTTAGAAAAGAATTGCAACGTTTGATGGCAAAAGAGGGTTATTATAATGGGGCGCTAGATGGCAAATTTGGATCCGGCACTTACAATGCTATTCGTAGTGTAGCTGGTCAGTAGTAATTATTGTTTTCAAATTTAGACCACTGATAAAATATTAAGGGAGGATGATTTACATGCATCCTCCCTTAAATTTCTTTACCCTAAAGACTGGAAGGTATATATATCATTTAGATATAGTTTTCGTCCCTAAATTTGGGGATATGTTGGGGGTATTATGGAACGTCTTTTTAATGGTGTTTTCTTTGGCCACACCTTTCGCTTAATTTCACTTACCTTATTATCATTTAGTCTTGCTGCTTGTTCGGAGCCTGAAAAGGCCGAGGAAGCTGAAGTTGTTCGCTCGATTAAATATATGACTTTAAAACCGAAGGTTGTTAATCAAGCTCGCTTGATTGCTGGCGTTATTTCTCCGACGGTGAGCACCAAAGTTGCTTTTGAAATTTCCGGACAAATTTTAAAATTGAATGTTGCTGTTGGTGATCGCGTTAAAAAAGGCGATGTTCTTGCTGAAATGGACACCCAGACTTATAGCCTCAAGGTGCAAAGTGCTCAAGGTAATTTAAAAAGCGCATTAGCTCGCCTTGCAGATGCCGAAAAAAAGTTTGAACAGCAACGTAAGCTTTATAAAAAAAAATTCACAACTAAGACAGATTTTGATAGCTCACTTGCCACGCTTGAAAGCGCGCGCAGTGAAGTTTCCATTCAAGATAGTGCCTTGAAAATTGCTAAAAGAGATCTGGCGAAGACCTCACTCCTAGCACCATTTGATGGAGCAATTTCAGAAAAATCAGTTGAAGTTTTTGAAGAAGTTACTGCTGGTAAAGAGATTGTAACTTTACATACTGAAGATAATTATGAAGTTGATGTTTCACTCCCAGAAACTTTGGTCAATGAAGTCTCGATAGGCAATGAAGTTGATGTGAAACTCTCTATTGGTCTTAGTGCTCCTATCAAGGGCTATGTCAAAGAGATTAGTTCACAAGCCGGGCAAGCCAACGCTTTTCCTGTCACGATTGGTCTTAGTGAAAAAATTGATAAATTGCGCCCTGGCATGAGTGCGGAAGTGACGTTTAAATTTCAAGAAGATCTTGGTGTGCCGACCTTTGCTGTGCCGACAACTGCTGTGTTGCCTAGCGGTGAGCCTGAAAAAGCTTATGTTTTCATTTTCAATAAAGACAAAAAATTTGTTGAACGACGGATGGTTCAGGTTGTGAACATTCGTGATAATGATTTGCTAATTGCAGGGAAGGTCAAAAATGGAGATATCATAGCGACAGCTGGTGTCTCTTTTCTCTATGACAAACGCCCTGTTCGCCTTCTTAAATAGCTGAAAGACTTTTTTCCATGCGGAATTTAACAGCCTTTGCCTTAAATAACAGGACACTTGTCTTACTTTTTGTTTTGCTCATATTGCTGGCAGGACCATTTAGCTACACAACTCATCCCTCTCGGGAAGATCCTGAAATCACCATTCGGACCGCTTTAATCATGGCTCAATTCAATGGCATGTCACCCACACGCATTGAGAATTTAATCACTCGCAAGATTGAAGAAAAACTTAGAGAAATTCCTGAGGTTGAAAACATAATTTCGACCGTTCAAAATGGTGTTACGATTATTCGCGCTGCTGTTTATGAGCGCTATAGTGATATGGCCCCCATTTGGCAAGATTTACGAAATAAAATGGAAGATGTGAAAGGTGACCTGCCCAGCGGTACCGAAGGCCCCTTTGTGAACGATGATTACGGCGATGTTGCCATGGCTACCATCGCATTGACCGCTGAAGGGTTTACTCTTGCTGAAATGCGCACCTCAGCAAAACGATTACGCAATCAACTTTATCGTGTTAATGGGGTTAGAAAAGTTT
Organism: Hyphomicrobiales bacterium; assembly: GCA_021775385.1. Taxonomy (GTDB): domain Bacteria; phylum Pseudomonadota; class Alphaproteobacteria; order Rhizobiales; family HXMU1428-3; genus HXMU1428-3. The sequence goes on from JAJFHW010000222.1 coordinate 6,175, forward strand.
CTCTTTTTGGGGTAGAGCCTGAGCGTATTTTTGTTGAAGTTGATAATATTCGACTTGCTCAATATGGCGTCAGTGCGTCTGACATCACGGATGCGATTAGCCGGCAAAATATTGTTTTACCAGGTGGTATTATTCAAGCAAACGGGCAATCCTTTTATGTGGAGCCGACAGGGAATTTTGAAAACTTAGAACAGCTAGAAAACCTTCAAATTAAAATTCCTAACAAAGCAGGCCAAGTTGCTTACCTAAAAGATATTGCGAAGATCTCACGGGGTTTTG
>JAJFHW010000223.1 GCA_021775385.1 Hyphomicrobiales bacterium
AAAATGCATTTGAATCTTCAGCGGTTGAAAAGCCAGCATATTGGCGGACTGTCCATGGCTTTTGTACATACATACTTGGATAAGGCCCCCGCAAGAATGGAGCCATGCCCGGATATGTATTTAAAAAGCCAAGGTCTTCACTATCGGCACTACTATAATGCCCTTTCACTTCAATGCCCTCTGGCGTTAAGCGTGTTTCTTCAGAATTTTGTGAGGCGCTGTTATCTACTGATTTATCTAACGCGGCTTCCCACTTTATATTTGAGAAATCTGGAATTGAGCTCATTATTTCGACCCTTTTTTAAAGTCTTATTTTGTAATCTTCATTGTATTGGTTTGTCTGATGTGGTTGCGCTCTATTAAACAGCAACAGTTTCATCTGCAAAGCCAATAATTTGATGTATTTCGACAAGTGTGCTGACCATGTCTGTTCCCTGGTAAAGCAATGTTTGGAACAGGCTGCGATCTTCGAAAGCGATTGATTTCAAAAACTTTGGTCGTGCAATTATGTAGATTGCCTCTGCGCCGGCGTTGTATAAATCTTTTGCTAGGTTGACAGCGTCTTGCTCGTAAAATTTATCTGAAGAACAAAGACAAGCAATTGTGGAGCCTGATGTTTTATAAGCCTCAAGCAGCTCTTCGTTATTAGCAAAGCCATCATTACCCAACGCTTCAATACCGCCTGTTTCAAAATACGACTTAGCCCAGGTTGCTCTTGCAGTGAAATCAGCAGGCTTTCCTATATTTGCCAGAAATACATTTGGCCGCTTGCCATTCAAAGCCAGAACTTCATCTGACAATTTACGCAAGAACTCAACATCTTCCATGATACGGTTTTCTAAATCACCCAGCATGTTGACCAAAGTCGCAGGGCCTTCTAGTGCTTCATCTAGAATATAGGTTGGTGTTCCTTGCTTGATTTGCTCGATAATGTCATAGAAGCGAGCCCCTCTCGCCTCACCACTAATTGCTGGCGCTTTTAGCACAGGCACCGTTTGATTAGCGCTGTCTCCGGCTTCTTCCCACTCTTCCTCTTCATCAAAGAGAGCTGGTGTGGTTTCATTTATGTTTGGGAAGTTGGTTACCCCAGTTATTTCTTTAACCCCAGTTGTAATGTCATTTATCTGAGCTTCACGCACCTGATCAATGACGGATTTTACTTTTCCTGATTTTAGACATTTGACCATTCCGCCATTTTTTTCAGTTTGCTGGAAAATTTCCCAAGCTTTTTCGGCTAATTGGTTCGTTAAATTTTCAACGTACCATGAACCGGCTGCTGGGTCCTCGACCTGACCAATGTGACTTTCTTCTTGGGCGATAATTTGAGTATTGAGAGTTAGTCTACGTGCGTCTTGATTGGCGACACCATGTGCTGCAGAGAACGGGAGAAGCACCAACGCATCAACATTGCCAAGCCCTGCTGCCACTGTTGCTGCTGTTGCTCGGAGCATGTTCACTTCCGGATCCGATTTTGTTAATCCAAGATACGACATTTCAGCAATAAACTTAGTTGGTCTGGTTTCCGCTCCACTTTCTGTGCAGATTTTTGACCATAACAAACGCATGGCTCGTAATTTTGCGGTGGAGAGGAAAATATCTCCATTTGTTGTCAGGCTGATATCTATTTGTCGTAAAGCCTCGTCTATTGAGAGGCCCGCTTTTGTTAGTGCACGCAGATATGTCAGCGCTGTTGCCAGAGTGTAACCTAGCTCCATGGCCTCACTGCCACCGGCTTGCTGCCAGGTGCGACCAGATGCAATGAAACTCGACATTTTTGAACCGCTGTCATTAATTGCCATTGCCGCATCAAGCCAATTATCAAGCGCTTCATCTTCGGGTTCCGGAAAGCAGCCCATGCAGGCATAGACGCTTAAAGGATCAAAACCAAAAGAGCCTTCAACTTTTGAAAGGTCTATGGCTTGCTCTTTTAGATATGAGGTAAAGTTTGCGGCATTGACAATGGCTTCACGTCCATTAGTGAAGTAAATAGATTTGCCTGTTAGATCGACACCTTCGAATAGGGTTTCATAATCTTTACGTGAATAGATTGGCAACTCGGCGCTCGCAAACGGGATGTCATTACTAATGGCTAAAAATAATCCGCTTGCACCACCTTCTAAATCAATTTTAATTTGCTTGTTTGCTGATTTTAGCGATGGAATGTCTGTTAATTGCAGAATTTGCCACGGCCTTGAATGGCTTGATTGGTCAGTTTCAGCTGATGGTTTGCTAGCTAGCGTGCTTGCTGACTTTAAAATCGCAGAGCCAACTTCGTTTGTCGCATCATCTTGCGTATAGAGAGGTTTAATTTCAATCCCATCATAGGTTTTATATGTGAGAGCCTGGTCAATTGTTTTCCCATTGAGGGATTTTTCAACTAAGGCACGCCATTGATCTCTTGTTGCTGATTTCAAGCTATCGGGCAGTTCATATTTATCTGTCATTATTTTCTCTATATATATTTTTGATGTGCCTTCAGTTGCCCACCAGCAACCGGCACGAGGGCCACTTAATCTAAAACTCGTGTGATATTAGTTCTATTGGCCCGCTATTTAAATGATCTAATTTTATGTTTGATATTTGACCAACGGGGAAGAATAACGCAATAGGTTTTTTCCAAAAACACCATTAATCATGTAAAAAAGGCAGCGCTTCAGAGCACTGCCTTTTTGTAAACCTTGTTTTACTCGCCTAAAGTGCGGAAATTTAGTACTTCATCACTGGGTCTAACTCTTTTGCATGAGCTACCCAATTTTCTACTTGCTTCAGACCAGGAACTTGACGAACAAGCTTTTTCTTACGTTTAGCGTTAGCTTCAGCCATCGCTTTTTGTAAATTGTCAGGCTTGCGCTTGCGAAGTTCTTTCACTGTATCAACACCAGCAACTTCTAGAAGTTCTGAATATTCTGATGCAATGCCTTTCACGCGCATAAGATCGCACATGTTGCACCACTTCAGGATTAGGCCATCATCAATCCCAGTTGTTCCAGCGATTTCTTTACGACCTTTTTTAGTAGCGCCGCGGGTCAACAATGTTTTTGTTGAAGCGATATCATGCTTACGTAAAGTTTTAGCGTGTTTCACGCCGATGCCTTCAACAGTTTCGATTTTATATGTGCTCATTTTAGGTTCCCCTGCTTTATGTAGTTTTGTTTATCTCTATTGATAAACTAGCAATTTATATTTTTGAGCTTCAATCAATTTAAAGGATAAACGTGATACTCAGCTAACTGCAAGCAACCCTAAGTAACCTGCAGGTGAATTCTCTCATTCTTCCACCACTTTTTAAAACTTGTTCATTTTCAAAAGTGGTTTTGATTGCAAACCCATTTTTAAATTATACAGCTTTGCGCTGCGTTAAATTCGGGGTGAGTTTCTCACCAAGCGAACTCGACAATTTTTTATGTGACATTAGCTCGAACTCGAGCATGTCACATATTGTCCTTAGTTGTGACAAACCAGCAAATGATATGAGCCGCGCACTTTCAGTTTTAAAAATGTGCATCACCATACCAACCATTTTACTTTGATCATTTTATGCATCGCTCGATTGCGCACTGCGCTTACTCGATATTGATCCAATATAATCACTTTACTGGCGACCATTTTCTTAATGAAGAAATGGTCAATTGTGAGGGTCCAAAAGTTGACCGACTTGATCAAGTGGTCCGAAAAAACTTATGTGACGAATGACTGAAGTGAAATGGTCGACCACTTCGAGTACTACTCACTGTTCTTTAATACACATCATCTTCAAAAAGAATCAAGCACCAATGTGATGGTTTTTTTATCAAGCTTCACATTGTCAACTGTTAGGCACTGTGCAAAAGCTACTTATCCCCTATTTGCAAATCACTCTTAGCCATGTCATGACTGTTTGGAAAATCCATGCTAAACACATCAATTAGTCCTTGTGTAAGGGCGTGTATGAATGGGTCGCAATTGATCTATAATCTATTAGAGTTTGAGCCGATTTTTATGAGGTTCTTTGCGGAGGAAATATTATGATTGAAGAGAATGCCGTTTATCTTGGCACAAGTACCAAACCTGAGCATCTTGATCTTAAACTTGCGAACCGTCATGGCTTGATTGCTGGAGCAACTGGTACTGGTAAAACAGTGTCATTGCAAATCCTCGCCGAGGGCTTTTCAAATCATGGTGTTCCTGTTTTTTGCGCAGACGTAAAGGGAGACTTATCTGGCCTTGCTGCAAAAGGTGTGAGCAAAGACTTCCTTGAAAACAGAGCTGAAACTATTGGCTTCACAGATTATATCTATGAGAAATTCCCATGTGTTTTCTGGGACTTATTTGGTAAGAACGGTCATCCTATTCGTACCACAGTTAAAGAGATGGGGCCTATTCTACTTTCTAGATTGCTTGATCTTAATGAAACACAAGAAGGTGTTTTGAATATTGCTTTCAGATTGGCTGATGATGAAAACATGCCAGTACTTGATATGAAAGATCTTCGCAAATTAATGGCCCATGTCGCAGAACGCGCAAGTGAATTAACTGGTGAGTATGGGTCCGTATCAAAATCGAGTGTTGGAGCTATTCAAAGACGTCTTTTGGTGCTTGAAGAACAGGGTGCTGAGAACTTTTTTGGTGAACCGGCTCTCGACATTCGCGACTTCATGAGAACCAACTCTGATGGCAAGGGCATTATCAATATATTAGCTGCTGAAACTTTAATGCGCAGCCCTCGCCTTTATGCAACATTTTTATTGTGGATGTTATCTGAACTTTTCGAAGAATTACCCGAAGTTGGTGATCCACAGAAACCTAAGCTTGTTTTCTTTTTTGATGAAGCTCACTTGCTTTTTGATGAGGCTCCCAAAGCTCTTTTGCAAAAAGTCGAGCAAGTTGTGCGTCTCATTCGCTCAAAAGGTATTGGTGTTTACTTCGTTACGCAGAACCCTCTTGATGTTCCGGACACTGTTTCAAGTCAACTTGGCAACCGGGTGCAACACGCACTTCGCGCCTTTACACCACGCGAACAGCGGGCTGTAAAAGCAGCAGCCGAGACGTTTCGTCCGAACCCTGATCTCAATACAGAACGAGTGATTATGGAACTAGGTGTTGGTGAAGCTCTGATTTCTACTTTAGAGAAAAAAGGCCAACCTTCTGTTGTGCAACGCACGTTAGTTCGCCCGCCCTCATCACGTCTTGGACCATTAACGGATGATGAGCGTCAGGACATTATTCGTGCTAGTGAAATGGGCGATAAATATAGTGAGACAATTGACCGTGAAAGCGCCTATGAAATTTTAAAGAAACGCGCTAAAGACGCTGAGGAGCGCCGGGCTGATGTTGGCGGTACTGTTGGGGGACGCCGCGATACGGAATATGTACGCCATGGTGAATTTAAAGTGCCCCCAGCTAATAGTCGCCGGTCTACTCGCACAAGCTCGCGCACAACGAAGCGACGGAGCAATCGCCAGACTGCAAGTGAAGCTTTCTTTAAATCTATGATGCGTAGCTTGGGTACTGGTATGGGACGCCTGTTGCCGACGATTATTAAGCTGCTGCTTGGTCGCCGCTAATTTGCAGTACCACTCCGTACCCTATTAATTTACCTTCATTTTTATGAAGACCATAAAAAAGGGCCGCTTCTTGAGCGGCCCTTTTTAATTTGTATTATTTGTAAATTCTAATCACTA
>JAJFHW010000224.1 GCA_021775385.1 Hyphomicrobiales bacterium
TTGACAATATATTGCTCCAGTTAATGTCCCACAAACACTCAATATAGCAATCTTAACATTTGGATTAGCTAAGGAAAAATAATGCACCAAAAAATAAATTATCAGCATCCAGATGAAAAACGTAGGCCGAACGGCCGTCAGCGCCTAGCGCTGTCCAACGGAGGGCAACCAACACCTTAGTGTTGGCATCGCCCGTGAGCAAAAACTAAGCCTCAAGTTCTGTATCCCAATAGAGGTAATCCAGCCAACTTTCATGTAAATAATTGGGTGGGAATAAACGACCATTTTTATGAAGATGAAACACCGTTGGCCGGAATGGTTTCTGCATCGGAATCATACCTGCAACCTCAGGCATCATGTTGCTTTTACGTAAATTACAAGGAGCACAAGCCGCCACAACATTATCCCAGCGCGTCAAACCACCTTTCGAACGTGGAATAACATGATCAAATGTAAGGTCATCCGTATCCCCGCAATATTGGCAACTAAACTTGTCTCGCAAAAATAAATTAAAGCGGGTGAAAGCTGGGTATCGCGCCGGGTTAACATAATTTTTCAACGCGACAACACTTGGTAAATTCATGTCGATAGAAGGACTATGAACTTGTTTGTCATAGGTCTGGATAATATTTACCCGGTCAAGAAAAACAGATTTAACTGCCTCCTGCCAACTCCATAATGACAAAGGATAATAACTAAGCGGTCTAAAATCCGCATTAAGGACCAGTGCCGGGCAGGCATCCGGAGAACGCGTTTGTCTCATCACAGGCTTCGTTCCTCACAATTGCAAGGCCTCACGTTATGCAAGATAAAGTCGCAAACAGAGTATCTTTACTTAAAAAGAGTGTCTTTACTTAAAAGATGAGAATATCTCATTCAAATAAACAAAGCGGCCTCATTAAATTTGTTACAGTATAATTTTAACACAACACAAAGTTCAACATCAAAAACACTGACGCAACAAATGAGTACAAGCTAAAAATAAACACACAAATTCAAACTACTACCCAGATCTATCAGTCCCCCATCACAGAAAAATGACACGGCAGGGTGTTCATATGGAAAGCATGTCTCATCCCTACAATAATGTAAAGATGAGACTGAGAGTTTTCAAAGTTCAGTGATTTAACAGCCACAAATACGTTCAATTTAAAATAGAAATGATATTCCGAAGAAAACCTTCAAAACAGCTAGCTGTTATTTTAAATGAGTTTTTAAATGCTCTCCACCAAGGCGCAAACCATCAAGGTCAATCCCATGTCCAACACCACGTGATATATGAGAACGAACATCCACCTTAGCATCCAGCAAAGCAGTCTCCGCTTCACTTAAAGCCGCCACAGGAATAACTTCATCCATATCACCATGAACAAGTAGTACAGGCGGTTTAACCGTCATTTCTTTTGCTAAATGTTCTGGTCCAGCTAATTTACCTGAATAACCAACGATGGCAGCTGGCGCAGTTTTACGGCGCAAACCAACATGCAGAGCCATCATTGTTCCTTGAGAAAATCCAACCAACGCCAAAGCATCATCCTTAAGGTTGTAAGCCTTAAGCTGCTCATTAATAAACTCATTTAAAGCAGGAGCCGCCTTGTTCACACCGCGCCAATATTCTGTAGGGTCTCTCATCGTCAAGTCAAACCATTGAAATCCACCAAATGGGTTCATGGCACATGGCTCGGGCGCATCAGCACTTACAAAAACTGTTTGTGGCAATTGATCTTGCCACTCATTGCCAATGCTAATTAAATCCTGACCGTTTGCTCCATAACCATGTAAAAACATCACCAATGAAGTTGGCGCACCATTTTTAGGTTCAACTGTATAAATCTGTCCCAACGAAAACTCCCTCAAAATAAGTCATAATTTTAAGAAGTAGTTTTATCGAAAGTGAAACGATTTAGCAATCCAGCAACAAGTTTCTTAAGTTATTTGGGCCCCTGCTTGAGGTTTGACCTCCGGGTAAAGCTCATTAAATTGCTTTGCCTCCCCCGTGTTCTGCACAATTCGGCAATGACACCGCCGTAATTCTCGTACATTTGAAGCCCCACAAGAATGTGCAATCAAACCGGCGCCATAATGAATTTTATTTACAAAATTCTTTACACGCACAGACTTTTCAGCTGGGTCCAATCCGCTTTGCAAGCTAGCATTGTGAGTTGTGATACCAGTAGGACACGTATTTTTATTGCATTTAAGGGCTTGAATGCAACCTAGTGCAAACATAAACCCACGCGCTGAAACAACAGTATCAGCCCCAGCGCAGTAAGCCCAAGCAACATCGGCTGGCGTAATCAATTTGCCAGATGCAATCACTTTAATTCGGTCACGCAAACCAACTTCATGAAGCTTATTAATAACCAAAGGCAAAGCCTGGCGAATAGGAAGGCCAACACTATCAATCAAAGGCATAGGCGCAGCACCCGTGCCACCATCACCGGAATCTACCGTTATGAAATCAGGCGCTGATGCAATGCCGCGCCTATGAATTTCAGCTGCCAAATCATCAAACCAATCTTCAGCACCAACCACCATTTTCACACCAACTGGTTTTTGGGTCAGCTCTCTAATCTGTTCAATAAAATCCATCAAGTCAGTAACACTATTGATTTCAGGATGCCGGTTAAATGAAATAGAAGGTTCGCCAACAGCTATACCTCTGATTTTCGCAATCTCCGGCGTCACCTTCTCTCCTGGTAAAATTCCGCCTTTACCAGGCTTTGCACCCTGGCTCAATTTAATTTCAAACATTTTGATAAAAGGAAATGTACCAAGCTCTCTCATTTTCGCATGATCAAGTTTGCCCTCATTATTGCGTACACCATATTTCGCCGTACCAATTTGAAAAACAATATCCGCTTTGCCATGTAAGTGATAAGGAGAAAGCCCTCCTTCACCTGTGTTCATCCAGCAACCAGCCATTTCAGCGCCTTTAGAAAGAGCTTTCACGGCAGGCCCAGACAAAGCCCCAAAACTCATACCAGAAATATTAATGATGGATTTCGAAGAATAAGGATTGGCGCATTCTGGACCAAAAACGATCTCAGACGGTGGAGAGGCATCTTCATCCAACAGAGGGAACGGGCTATTATTAAAAATTACCGTGCCCGTAACACCTAAATTCTTCGTTGAACCAAACGCAACAGTATTATCAAAGTCTCTAGATGATTTGTAGACCCAATCCCTCTCAGCCCGGTTAAACGGCATTTCTTCCCGATCCATCGCAAAGAAATATTGTCTAAAAAACTCACCAAGCTCGGTAAAGATTGTTCGGAAGCGACCAATAACAGGATAGTTATGTCTAATGCTATCTTTTGTCTGCCCCTTATCAATAATGAAAAGAAACACAGCATAAATAAATAGTAAGCCAAGCAAAAAGATAAAAAGTGCCGCAAGAGATACAAGGCCAATCATAGCGTATTGAAAAAATACATTCATCGACATCAGATAAACACTCCCAAATGTTATTTACGAAACAACTTTTAAATATTCTTATTATGTAGAGCTACACAGAAACATGATAACGGTCATCTAACCAATCCGTGACTAGCATGTGATTCAGCCTAATGCATAAATGCCCAAAATAAAAACCCTCTCTCAAATTTAAACTTTGAAAGAGGGTTAAGGCTTATTGCTAGAACGCAATCTCATACGCTACTAAAATATAAATTGAGAAAAACCAAAACTACCGGCACGATGAAGGAGCTCAGCCCACTTCGGGCTGAGGAACATAACGCCATAGGCGTCCGGTGTAAGCGCCGCCTCTCGGAGGGCCTGTCGCTTCGCGACAGAATAGCCCGTGAGAGGGTTAGTGAGTTAAGTTAGTCACCTGAACGCGGCGGTTCTCACCAGAGTGAGGGTCATGAAAATCTTTCAACTCTTCTTCTCCATATCCAACAGCCACAAGCTTGCCATGCCCAATAGAGAAATTTTCCGTCAAGAAATGTTTAACTGCCTTAGCTCGGCGCTGACTAAGAGTGAGGTTGTAATGATCAGTGCCCTTGGCATCTGTATGACCAGCAACAAGAAACGTCCCCTCTTTAAGTTCTTTATCACTTAAAGCACGGCCTAATTTAATCATAGTAGGAATAGAAGCAGGTGAAATATCAGCTGAATTATATTCAAAATAAATCGTCAGATCGATGGTTGGTAATTTATATTTTTTTATTATCTTAGTAATCTCTTTGCGATCAGCATGTGTTTGCTCTTCAACTTGCTTTTTAGCAACTTCAATCACAAGGCCGCGACTTTTAACCCGCTCTTTATCTACAGGCGGTGCACCCAAACCCCGGGTCAAACGTTTAACCGGGGCTGACTTTAAAGCACGAACCATATCTTCGGTTTTTAAAGCGTCTCCTGAAATAGCTTGAGTGCTAAACAACATGGATGTTGTCGCAAAAGCAGATAATACTAAAAATTTCGAAATTGTATGTTTCATTGAGGCTCTCCCGAAACTGATAAAATACATAACAATCTATAATCAAAAAATGATTTTCAAGGTTGATATAAGTATCTCAATCAAAATTGCAGACAACAGGCCTGCTGAAAATTTAATTGATTATACAACTGTTTTATAAACGGCGCAAAAAGTTAAACATTAATAATTTGTCATAAATTAATCAAAGTTCACAAAATCAGCTGAAAGAACTAGCTCATTAACAACATTGAGAAAAATTAATTCTTTGTAACTTGCTAACCATAAGCACCAAAGGTTACTATAAAACCATAAATTCAATGGGTATTTTGTCGCTTTGCTATAAGTTTTAAAAGCTTAATTAACAAAAATACCTGCAAATATGCTACTGATAATGTTTTTCTTGGCCAAAGAAATTAAAAGAGTGAGGGACTTACAAATGAAACCGTCTTTATTTAAGGTTGCAATCAAAACCAACCGATTGTTGCAAATGCCCCCTATTTATAAAGAAGTACAAAAAGAGAAAAAGCGTTCAAAAAGCATCCTATTTGCTCTACTTACGCTAGGACTTGCATCATTTAGTTTATCACAACCAATACAAGCACAAGAAAAATCAGACCTTAAAAATGGCGAATACATGTTCACCGTCGCAGGGTGTGGATCATGCCATGGTAAAGACGGCGATCCTAAAAAACTGTCTGGTGGTTACCAAATCAAAACTGAATTTGGCACATTCGTCACACCGAATATCTCTCCAGATTTAACACACGGTATCGGCAAATGGACAAAGGCAGATTTTTACGCAGCCCTAAAAGAAGGTGTCTCACCTAAAGGAGACCATTATTACCCATCTTTCCCTTATAGCTCTTATGCAGGTATGAGCCGCAAAGATATTTTCGATATTTTTTCTTATATTAAATCTCTTCCAGCTGTAGCTACCGCTTCGATTTCTCATAATCTAGCTTTCCCTTATAGTTTGCGCAACAGCATCGGCCTATGGAAAATAGCTGCAGCTCTTCCTTCACAATTTATCCCACAAGCCGGTAAAGACGCCCAATATAATCGCGGCAAATATCTGGTTGAGCACGTAGCCCACTGCGCAGAGTGTCACACACCAAGATCCTCGCTTTTCCAAACTCTTGATCAGTCACGTGCATTTGAAGGCTCTGTTCTAAACGGTGTCTCAGTCCCTGGCATCACAGCGCTTAAATTAAAGCGCAAAGGGTTGGAAACATTCCTAACCTCTATGACGCAAGGCAAAACATTGCGCGGCAAGCCAATGACAGACCAAGGCATGCTCAAAGTCGTCAAAAACATGGGCAAGCTCAGCAAAGAAGATATAACAGCCATCTATAGCTACTTGGCCAATACAAAGGCAGAAAAAACTGAACTTACTATTCAACCTGTAGCCTATACAGAAGAACCAGTTGTCGCCTCAACAGACAATGTCCTCACCAATACAAACGAAGAATTTTTCTCTAAATATTGCAGCTCATGTCACGGTTCTGGTGGCAAGGAAGCCGCGAAGAAAGATTTCATCTGGTCAAACTTAAATACCCTAGCTGCTGACACAACCTTAATCACACCGGGCAAACCAGAAAAGTCAGATGTCTTCCTCTCTATTGTTGATGGCACAATGCCCAAACATGGCGAACGTCCAACAAAAGAAGAAGTAGCAAGCCTAGCTCAGTGGATCAAAGATCTAAAACCACAAGAACAAAAAGCCAAACTCGTTCAAGTTGGTGCCGAAGGCGACGAGGAAGAGCAAGAAACAGGCAAAGAAGAAAAAGCTCCTGAAGAAATTGAAGAGCGTGCATTCCTAGAAGAAGAAGCCATTCAAAAGGCCATCCTTAGTGATTTAGTGAACGTGTCTGAGTTCGATCGCAAAACAACACGCTATTTCAGTCTGACACACCTTTATAACTCAGCGCCTGCTAAAGCAACGAATGAGCAAGTTAATGCTAGTCAAAATTATTACAGATTGGCAGTCGCAAAACTCATCAACTCAGTGTCTTACTCACCAAAACTTCACACCCCTACAATTGTTGAAGGAACAAATGGCACAGTCATTCGCATTAACATTGCAGACCTAAAATGGGATCAACACAAATGGGAAGAAATTGAAAATCTTTACCCATATTCAGTTCATGGCATTAAAGGTGATGCGCTAAGTCAAATACAGCACGTTACACATTCTAAAGCTCCAATTATAAAAGGTGACTGGTTCGCATTCACAGCAAGCCGCGCCCCGCTTTACAACAAACTACTACATTTCCCAAACACTCTAACCGAGTTAGAAAAACAAATTGGCATTGATGCAAATCGCAATATCGATAGAGGAGATGTCGTGAGAGCCGCCTTCACACAAGGGCACTCAAACGTCTCTGACCACAACCGGTTGATTGAACGTCACGACCTCCCAACAGGTGGATACTACTGGAAGTCTTATGACTTTGGCGGTAGCGATGGCGAACGCTCGCTCCTGCAACATCCATTTGGCCCTGTAGGCGTTCATAACCTTCCAGATCATGCAGAACCTTTCGTTCATGATGGTGGTGAAGTATTCTTCTCTTTGCCAAATGGTCTCCAAGCCTATTACCTAGCAGACGGAAAAGATAAGTTCATTCCATCTGGCCCAACAGATGTCGTTCGTGATCACACACGCCCACCAGGGCTTGGCGTTGAAGTGGTGAACGCAGCCTCATGCATGTCATGTCACGCTGATGGCATTGTCTTCAAAAGAGATGAAATGCGCGCCTTTGCAGAAAACTCTTCAAGCTTCACTGTCAATCAGCTGAAGTTCTTAAAAGAGCTATATCCAGGCAAAGAAACTCTGCGCAAATATTACAAGAAAGACCAAAAAACATTCACAGAAGCACTCCTTCAATTGGGCATCGGCCGCAGACTTGAAGATGGTCGCTTTGAAAACGTCTCTGTCTTAGTCGAAGGAGCTCATGCGCCAAGAGAATTAATCGGCCACCTAGCCGATCAATATCAAGACGTCTTGAACCATCAACGTGTGGCAGCTGAATTTGGCCAAACCATTGATCAATTCAACAGACGCATTGAAGCCATCCCAAGCAAATATAATGACGCGCTACGCCAAGGCCTTCGTGTTAGAGATTTGCTCAACAATGGCCAGAAACTACAACGTCTACAATATGAGCAACTATACCCACAATTGGTCATCGGTCTGTTAGGACTAGAATCCGCATTCCACCCATTTACAGAAATCGCTCAAAAAGACGGCAAAGTAACACATGAGAAAAAGAAAAAATTCACACCGGTCACCCTCACAGCAGAAGACCGCCATGAGAAAAAGACCAAGCGTTTGAACCTGGTAGTGAAAGTAGAGAAAAACCAATTCTACTTTGGAGAGTTGTTGAAATTCTCAGTTTCAACCAGCAAGACATGTGAATTGAACATCATCTACAAACAAGCTGATGGCTCAATCGTCACATTACCACCAACCATGAGCGGAGAAGCCGTCCTTGGCAGTCCAATCTTGAAAGCAGGCGAAGTTCGTCACTTACCTGTCTCAAGCAAAGTAAAATTACGCTTTGCAGAACCCGCCGGTTCAGAAGAACTATTTGTTCAGTGCCGCGCTGGCGGTCTAGGAGCTCACAAAGTTGATGAGAAGAAAATTGAAAACATCAAAAAAGAGTTCACAGAAGAATACGCAACCCGTGGCCTGCGTATCGAAATTGACAAACACGCAGAACCGGAACGCGAAGTGCATGATGCAACTTCAATTAAGTTTCATGTTTCTGCAAAATAAGTTTCTCAAAAATAAAACTAGAAATCTAACTTAAAAAATACGGAGTATAAAAATGAAAAAACTATTTAGTGTATTGGCCATATTCGGCCTGCTCTCATTCGGAGCAACAGGCTCAGCTTCAGCTGCCTGCTATGAATGGCAAAAAGTCTGCAAACCAATCTACAAAGTAAAAGTATTTTGGGGCACATGTTATAACAAATATGACCACCCATATAAGTGCAAGAAAAAGAAACGCGTTCACGTTGGTAAAAAATGCCACAACAAATGCGTAAGCTGGAAACCACACAAAAAAGTTTACAAATATAAGAAATATAAAAAGCATCACAACGCATACTAAAAATAAAAACGCCGCTTCATAACATTGAAGCGGCGTTTTTATTTCATCCAAACTCTTCAAACAAATCTAGGACAGCGATAAATCAATGTTTGGAGCCCCTCCAGAAATCATAACGAATTCAATCATCATCTCCCATTTAACAACAGCTTCATTATCGCTAATCATTGGCTCTGTCGTTCTATCATTAAAAAAAGGAACAAACCTTCACAAAGTATCGGGAAGAATTTGGGTGGGGTTAATGCTCTACACTGCAATTTCTTCATTTTGGATTGGAGATTAATTTAGCTGGATACATGCCCTCTCTATATGGGTAATCATAGGCATCTCTATCGCACTATATGCCATCAGATATATCAAAACACCTAAAGGCATTCGCATCCATGCTGGCTTTATGATCGGTAATTACATCGGCCTTTGGAGCGCAGCCCTCCCCGCAGTCCTAACTGAGGGCCGTCTCATTCAT
>JAJFHW010000225.1 GCA_021775385.1 Hyphomicrobiales bacterium
CGAGTCATCTGGAAATCATCAGGTCTCCATTTAACCAAAAAAGATCAAAATGGATGGCTTCTCGTCACCGATGAATTGCTTCGCGCCTATTACGCTCGGCCAGAAATTCACCCAGTAGAAACATCATGCGAACAAGAGCACAAACTTTTCGAGAGCTTGATGGAAACACCGTCTGTAGAAATTTCAGAAAGTGATCTACAGAAAATCGAAGATAAAGACACAATTGAAAATTACAAAATTATAATAACTTTCAGAGACCACCTTTTAAAATATAAAACCATAGAGCAGGCCTACCTGGCATTATTCCATGAGGAGTTGAAATTACCAATTCCAAATATGTTCATCATACATATGGTGCATTTAATAATTAGTGGATTGCTCGAAAAAGAGAAAAACCCATTTATTGTCAGGGCGAGTGAAATTCTTTTTAGAGAACAATTGGTCACTAATCAAAACGAACAAATAATGCTCGCTGATAAAGAAGCGGTTGAAATATATAAAGAGACAGGCGGTCTTGGTGGCTTGGGGAGTTTATTAACCGAAGCGGGTAAACAGCACGAAGGCATTACTCTTGATGTCCTAAGTGAAAATAATAAAAATTTATATTGGCAAAGAGCAGACCAATTTAATTTTGCTCTTGATTATAGATACACAGAACAAGGTCCAGACGCACTTGCAAATGTCATGAGTAAGTGGGTCGGGCACATGTTAGGAGTTGAAGTTCGAGTGCAAGCAATGCAGTCGATCAAAGACGAACAATGGTCATGGCATATCGGCCTCGATGAGCAATCTACTAAAGTTTTAAATGACCTTTATGAAGGAAAAACTGAAGGCGAAGATGTCATGAATAACTTTGTTGGGTTATTTAGATTAGAGTTTAAAAACAAGACAGATGTCATAGATGCGATGCAAGGAAAAGCTGTGTATTTAGGCCTCGCTATGTCACCTGAAAACACCATGAATTTAAAGCCTCAAAACCTACTAATGAACCTTCCTCTCCAGGCCGTAAATTGAAGTAAAACAGAGACCGTAAAAATCAAAAATTAACATCACTAAATATCGTTTTTAATAGAGTAAAAGAGTGTGAAAAAAACCTACTATTTTGATAAAATTATTTGTTAATTTAGTGAGTAAATGAGTTCAAAAAATAGGCACCTAGAGCACTTCACAAATACTGCTGTAAAGTGAAATGTTCTAGGTGAAATTCTTTCCAAAAAATAGTTAAATTTCGAGATGAAAAATTAACTTATTCCGTCTCATCTTGAGTTAAAAAATCATCAATAGTCAGCCCGGATTTTTCAGCGGAAAGATAGTCTTCAGTCGTCCGTGGAACCGGACGTTTAGCAAGAGCAAATGGATCGCCTTCATTGGTCGCTGCCATCGTTTCTAAACGGCACGTATCGCACATTTTTAAAAGCTTCGCATTGTCATCACTTTCAAACATTCTGTGAGTTCCAGCTAACTTTTCTGAAATCTTATCAATAGTTGATTTCGCGGCAAAAGGAGTACCGCACTTAATGCATTCAAAAGGTTCTTCTTCATTTAAAGTGATGGGTTGCATAGCCGAAGGAAGTAAGTTTAAACGCGGTGTCATACTAATTGCGTTTTCAGGACATGTGTTTTGACATAAGCCGCATTGCACACAAGCTGTTTCTACAAATCTAAGTTCCGGCTTGTCAGGGTTGTCTCGAAGAGCATCTGCTGGGCAAGCAGAAACACAAGACAAACAAAGTGTACAACTTTCTGTATTCACTGAAATGAGACCGTAAGGAGCATCTTCGTTCAATGGAAGTATTTCAGCCTTTTGAGTGCTAGCATCAGCTAAAGCACCAATGCCCATTCGTGCAATTTCTCTCTTGCTACCTAGAGGTGAAAAAGACTTTTTAGTTACAGGCTTGTAATTTGCTAAGTTCCAAACAGTTGTCTCAAATTCATCAGGGTCTATAGAATAAGTTAAATGTAGCCGTTCTTCCTCAAAGCCAAGACCAGAAAGGATAGATTGGGTCAAAGAAATTTCTTTTTTCAAAGCTTCATATTCTTCGCTTTGCTTAGGGTCGCCAAGAAAAACAATATGAGTGAAACCAGCAGCAAATGCAGCTGCCATAGCATCGTGACCAATACCAGAAGGGCTATGAACTTCTAGAGGTATGAGGGACGCTGGCAAGCCACGTCCATATCGAGCACTAAGAGATATTAGCTCAAGTCCTTGTTTTTTATCATGTATTAACAAAGATGCGTTGACACCACCAGCCTTATAATATGTCGATGCTAAAGTTTGAATAGCTTTGATATGGTCTGTCCGGTCTGGAAATAAATATGAAACAGCTCCCGTTGGACAATGAGCGGCGCAATTGCCACAACCACCACAAATGTCTAAATTAATTGCCACGTGGTCACCATCTGCGGTGATCGCACCAGCAGGGCAATTATCTAAACATTTAGAACAACCAACTTTTTTTGATCGTGAATGAGCGCAAATTTCTGGATTGTAATCTACAAAAATGGGCTTCTCAAATTCACCAACAAAGTCTGATGCTTCAAAGATAGTTCGCATAACAGCAGCTGGGTCTCTGAGGTCACTTCGTAAATATCCGTCACGGCTCTCGTGCCGTGTGAAAAGAGGTGCGCTCTCTCTAAAATCAACAATCAAACTACATTGAGTTTGGACACCATCACGCACACCAGCAAATTCCAATTCAGATTTTGAAGAGGGCAGTAAGGCGGCGTAATTATCAAGAGTAACTTCAAAAGAACCAAACGAACCGTTAGCGTTTTTAATTTTCCCCTTAAAAATGGGAAAGTCTAATTGGGCAGGAAGAACCAAATCTGTATCATCTGTTAAGACGAGGGTGACAGAAAGTTTTTGGTTTAATAATGTTGCTGCTTCAAAACATTCTTGACCAGCACCTAGGACCAAACACAAGCCATCACTTGTAAGAGTTCTGATCCGAGCAGGTTTTTCTAAAAGCATCGCATGCTTTGTAAGTGCGGCCATTTTGGGCATGGATTTCTTAGCGTCAGCACTCCAGCCGGCAAGTTCTCTGATATTAAAAAAAGAAGGAGTGGCAACGCCTGCTTCCTCTGCAACTTCAGCAAAAAAAGTAGCTTCCTGAGTGCAGCCTACGCATAAAGAATTATCCCCCAATTCAGTCTCAAAATCGGCTATGCCAGTGCGGCATAAATTGGTGTGTACAGTTAGATCGCCAACACCCAAATTTTGTCCAATTTTTTTACCATCAATGGGCATGGAATTCGCACAATTGCAAAGCAAAAAAGTGTGTTTGCTCATTGCCTATAATCTCCCTATACTAAACTTAAATTTATAGTTATTCTAAATAATAGAAGACTATAAAATAGGGCGTGAAGCAAGCAAAAAGGGGAGTTAAATTTTTGTGAAAAATGAGCTCAAAATTAATGTTGCTGTAATTGCTGAAATTCGAAAAGCAAGTTCCCATTCAAACAATATATGGGCTGAAGATTATTGGATGCCAAGCGCTGTTATATTTGGCTCGGTTAACCATGAAGTAGGAGATGTAATTCGCCAAACGGAAAGTGCAACAGCTTACTATATGGGGCGGTCAGAAATTTACTGTCACGCGAAAGAAACAGAGAGTTATATTTTTAATTTTGAAAGTGAAGTTCCAGCAGTTTACGTTATTCTTCGACGAGATGAAGAAGATGAACATCCGCTTGATTATTTCGTTCATGCCGTAACAGTTTCTCCCTATGAAGCACAAGATTATGCTGATCCCGCAGAAGATATTATTGAGCGTGTACCAATGCCCACAAAACTAGCCGTTACCCTCATGGATTTTATTGATCATCATCATGTGGATGAACCTTTCAAAAAAAGAAAACGCAAAAACTTCAAGGATGAACCACTGCAATTTGGAAAAGACCCGATTTACAATTCATCATTGGACAAGAAGTCAAATGGGCATGTTTTAAAGGGAAGTCAAAATGACTGAAAAAGATAAAACTGCTGAGGAAACTTTCCTGAAAAGATGGTCTCGCCGCAAAAATTTAGACGAGGTTGATCAAGAGAATGTAACTTCATTAGAACTGGAGCCTGCTTTAGATGAGAGCGCTCAAAACGAGCAAAATGAAATTGATATTGAAATAAGTTCAGCTGAAAATGAAGCCGAAGAAAAAGAAATGGCTTTAAACCGCGAAGCCGCTGAAGCTATTGACCTTGAAGCGCTCAGTTATGATAGTGATTTTCAGCCATTTATGAAAAAAGGTGTGCCAGAAGTTTTAAAAAATCTCGCTATGCGAAAACTCTGGACGAGTAATCCCTTACTCGCCAATGTTGATGGCCTTAATGATTACGATGAAAATTTTGCAGACCCAGCTCTCAATTATTTTAAATCCAATTGGAAAGTTGGTCGTGGTTTTTTAACCGATGAAGATGATGAAATAGAACGACTAAGACAAGTTGCTCTTCGAGAGGAAGCGGAAGCAAGAGAGCAAGAAGAAAACTCTTCAGAAAGTGATGAGATAACTGCAGATGAGACTATCACAGATGAGCAACTCGAAGATGATGAACCTACTCAAGTTTCAAGTGAAGAAGTGAGCGACAGCGATACAATTACCCATCAGTCACATGAAGTCGATCACAAAGCTACAGCCACTAGTAAAGTACCAGTCGCGAGTGAAGCTCACATGGATGAAGAAAGCAGTTCAGCGAGTCTAGTTAGCACTCAAACAGAGACCGAAGAAAATTACCCGACAGTGAAACGGATATCTCTCCGAAAGCGCTTACTAGAGAATTGATGCAATCAAAAAAAATGAATATATCATTGCTAACTAGCTGTAAAAATTACAAAAAATTGCAAAGAACAAAAAATGACATTAGAAGTAAAATCAGAGCTGTTAAAAAATCTTAAAAAAGTAAAGGGACCAAACTTAGATGGAAATATCGTAGATTTAGGGTTGGTTTCTGAAATCCAATTAGTGGACAACAAGGCTACATTTTCAATTGCTGTCCCGTTAGAAAAAGCTGAAAGTCTTGAGCCGTTAAGAGCTGCAGCTGAAAAGGTTGCAAAGTCAGTCGATGGAATAGAAACAGCTTTGGTGATCCTAACATCTGAAAAAGAGAGCAAGAACGCTGAGGCAAATCAATCTACAGTGCGGCCAGCTCCCTCGAATGATGAAATGGGCGCGGTTCCGCCGCCTATGGCTAACGCGGCTGGAACCTCAAGCGAGAATATAGGCTTACCTCACGGTATAAAATCAATAGTCGCTATC
>JAJFHW010000226.1 GCA_021775385.1 Hyphomicrobiales bacterium
ATTTAAAGCGAAAAACGGACGGCAAGAAAGTCAATTCACCCGAGGATCTGGAGCGGTTGATCGACTGCGAGAATGAAATGGACCTGATCGTTGCCAAGCAGCGAAACGGTCCGACACAAACCGCCACGGTTTACGCGGACATGGCGGCAGGCGCGGTGAGGAACAAATGAGCGGAAAATTTAAACAGATAGGCGATGTCGCAAACCACATAATCACGCGGCTTGAGCGGAAATTGACAGAATCTGCAAATCATGGCACCTTGGCTTTTCGTCGGCAAAATCCGGCGACGGGAGTGACAGCCCGAATGTCAAGGCGCTCGAACCGCGCCCCCAAAGCGCGGTTTTTTATGGTCGGGCGCAAACGGGGCACCTCCGGGTGCGCCGGTATCCTTGACACCGGTCTGTCAACCTGTGAGCGTCCGGCCACCCTTTTGACAGGGGGTCGCCGGGCTTGGCACAAGTCAAGGAGCGGCCTCATGGCACAAAATTCCCCCATAGAATCAACATCTCACGCTGAAAAGTTAAGTCAGCATATCCGCGATCAGGAATGGCATATCAGTGAATTGGAAGCACTGATAAACACGGTCGATATTTTTATTTGCAGGGCAAAGGAAGAAGATGGAATTCAGTTCCTTTTTGAGCTGATTGACGAGCTCCGAAAGGCACTCAAGAGGATGGAACAAACCACTCAACACATTCATGACGAGGCTTACCACGCGACCAGTGCAGGGGGCACATCATGAGCGTTCAAGCAATGTCGTGGGCAATTGAGGTTGGATGTCCAAACTCAAGCGCAAAACTCGTCCTTATGTGTTTGGCAAATTACGCGGACAGGAAGGGCTACGCATACCCTGGACAAAAATCATTAGCCAAGGATTCAGGGCTTGGCGTTCGTACCGTCCAGAGAACACTTGATGCTCTGGTTGAGGCCGGGCTAATTTCAAAAAACCACAGGCAAAGAGACAACGGATCAAGAACTAGTGATGAGTACTTCCTGAACCTGAAATCCAACACGCCAAATTTGCATGATGGACCACAATCCAACACGTCATTGACGACAATCCAACCCGCCACTGTGACGGGGCCTAATATAGAACCGTCAGTAGAACCGTCAGATAAGAATACCCCCCTTACCCCCCAAGCTGATTGTTCTGATGAAATTCAATCAGCCTTGAAAGCCTGGAACGATCTCGCAGAAGAACACGATCTGCCGAGAGTCCAGAAGCTAACAGCTACGCGACAACGATCCTTGAAACGGCGATTGAAAGATTGCGGCGGCTTGCCCGGCTGGCTGGCAGCGTGCGCCATGGTCGCCGAGAGCCCCGGCTTACTTGGAGACAATAACCGAGGCTGGAAAATCAAATTCGATTTCATGATTAGCGAGAGTGGATTCACGAAAATCATGGAAGGCAATTACAAAAATTGGGGAAAGACCAATGGAAAACAAAGCGATCTCGACGATTTCAAACAATGGGCAGCTGAAAGCCTCGATCAGCATTGAAGTGCAGAAAAAGTTGCGGCTGGTATCCGTCGAAATGGTCGCAACGAGGCGGCTTACAGCAGATCAGGCAAAGACGCTGGTTCCGATGCTGGAACAGGATCTGGCCGAATACCCGCCAGAGGAGGTTATTGAGGCGCTCAAGCGGCACCGGGAAGAAAGCCCGTTCTGGCCTGCATTATCGGATTTGCTTTCCCTGATCCATGTGATCCACGAGGAAAACGTCAGGAAGAAATTCCCGGATGGGATTGATTGGGATTTTCGCATGACGTTTTGGCGCGACAGGGGCCGTTGGCCATCTGCCAATTGGGGACCGGCGCCGAACGAGCCTGGCTGCATGGTGCCGGCGGAACTCCTGGAGGTGGGGCATGCGTAACGAAAATTCATTTCATTGGACCAAGGCGGCAGACGATATTTTGCGCCGCGTTGTGCAGGGGCAGGGGAAATCATACGCGGCCGCCGCCGAGATAATTGGTATTTCCAGAAACGCTTGTGCCGCGCGCGGTCACAGGATTGGTATTTTGGCAAGCAAAGGCCAGAAAACCCGCAAGTTTTCGAACCAACCCAGGGCAGACACAAACACCAAGGTTTCCCTTGCCGAAATGACGGCGCACCGCAAGGCGGTCATTGCCAAGCACGGGCCGGAGCCGGATCCTCTAGGTCATCTGGTCAACACGGGAGATTGCCAGTTTATCCACGGGGATAAGCTGTTCATGTGGTGCGGGCGCCCTAAACAATCCGGAAAATCCTACTGCAAATGGCACCAGGCGCTTTGCTACGTGCCGTTCATACCCCGGAAACGAAAAGTCCCGGCAACGGGACAATTGGAGGCTGCAGAATGCTGAATAAGGTCACGTTAATAGGCCATTTGGGCGCCGACCCGGTAATTCGATACACCCAACAGGGCAAGCCGGTTGCCAGCTTTTCTGTCGCCACGTCTGAACCCTGGAAAGACAAGAAAACCGGCGAGAAAAAGGAACGCACGGAATGGCACCGTTGCGTTTGCTTCAGCGAA
>JAJFHW010000227.1 GCA_021775385.1 Hyphomicrobiales bacterium
CGTGCGAAGAATGAAAACTATCAGATCCACCACGAAGTATCGCTGCATTCCCGGCTTTCAAACAAAGCCCACCAGCATCAGCCGTTACATTTGGCCGGCTTTCATAAATAATGCCAATAACACCAAGTGGAACTTGCACACGTGAGATCTCCAACCCATTCGGCCGCTCCCAAGTTGCAAGGATTTTACCAACAGGGTCATCTAGCGCCGCTATTTCTCTAAGACCATTTGCCATGCCAGAAATGCGATCAACGTTAAGTTCAAGTCGATCAATAAAAGCGGCGTCTTTGCCAGCTTCCTTAGAGGCAAGAACATCTTTTTGATTGGCTGCTAAGATAAGGTCGCAATTTTCTTCAATTCTTTGAGCCATACTACCAAGGGCTTTATTTTTTTGAGCTGTAGGTGCTGATGCAAGTACGCGAGCAGCTTGTTTTGCACGCTCACCAAGATCATTCATAATGGTCTCTATCTCAGTAGCTGTAGCTTTATCATTTAATGCCATATTCATTCTTCTCTACCTCTTACCTGACTAATATCTGGTTGCCTCAAGTCAGGCCTGCGTCTATCAAAGCCATATTATCACGGTGAACAAGTTCATTGCGCCCCGAATGTCCAAGGATAGATTTTATTTCAGAGCTTTGCTTGCCGAGAATCTTAACCGTATCAGCTTGATCATAAGAGCTTAGCCCCTGGGCAATGATCTCACCACCCTCATTCTTGATCGCAATAATATCACCTCGATCAAACTCACCACTAGAACGCGTCACCCCAGCAGGCAATAAACTATTTCCTTCATAGAGCGCTTTCTCGGCACCTTGATCAATGGTCAACACCCCTTTTACATCCAACGAACCAGCAATCCAACTTTTCCGCGCGGTTAAAGAATCCGCAGATGATAAAAACCAAGTTGCTTTTGCGTTGTTAAGTAATGCCGTAATCGGATTGGCACCGCGACCAGAAGCAATCACCATATGACAAGCAGCAGCAACAGCAATTTTAGCAGCCATAATTTTAGTCACCATGCCGCCAGAAGAAAAACTGCTACCAGTCCCACCAGCCATTGCTTCAATCTCGGGTGTGATTTGCTCGACTTCTGGAATATGTTCAGCATTAGCATCAGAGTGAGGCGGTGCAGTATAGAGCCCATCGATATCTGAAAATATCAGCAGAACATCAGCATCTACCATAGAGGCAACTCGTGCTGAGAGGCGATCATTATCTCCATAACGAATTTCATTGGTGGCAACAGTGTCGTTTTCATTCACAACTGGAATAGCGCCAAACTCAATTAAAGTATTGATGGTGTCTCGTGCATTTAAATAACCACGACGGTCTTCAGTGTCCCCAATGGTGAGCAAAATCTGAGCAGCTTTTATGTCATGATTTTGAAATAAAGCTTTGAACGTATGAGCAAGTGAAATTTGACCGATCGCAGCTGATGCTTGAGCCTGGTCAAGGGTAAGTGTGCCAGGCACGAGACCAAGTTCACTTCGTCCAAGAGCTTTAGCGCCCGAAGCCACAAGAACAACTTCTTTGCCCTCATGCTTTAAGCGGGCAATATCTTCAATGAGGGAATAAATCCACTCTTGGCGAAGTGTGCCGGTGGTTTCATCAACCAATAGAGCTGAACCAATTTTAATAACGATACGTTTAGCTTTTTGCCATTCTTGTCTCATGAGACTAATGTATTAAAAGCACTGAGTGCTTCTCCCTAGGTCTTAAAAATCGGCAGTCGTTTAGTTTGCTAGATTTCGATAACATTCTATTTTACGGCTCAAAATAAAGAGAGACCAAAATTTAACTAATCAGTAGTTGTTACTTAAGGTTGCCAACTGGTTTTTTCTTTTTTCGCTTCTTTCGCTAAAGTCCGGTTTGTGCGAACCGTACTCCCAACTCGTAAGAGAGTTCGCTCAAGGTTATAACCAGAAACGGCAGAAAGCGCGATAACTTCTTTGCCAAGCTGTTTGCTAAGCTCAACGGCACGTTCTTCGGCTATTTCATTTGTGATAGAGTCGCATTTTGAAATGGCGATTAATTCTTCCTTATCACCAAGTTCACCACCATAAGCTTCAAGTTCCCCTCGAATGATTTTATAATCTTTCAAGATGTCTTCACTATTCGCGTCAATCAAATGTAAGAGAATTTCACAGCGTTCAACATGACCTAAAAAACGGTCACCAATGCCAGCTCCTTCATGAGCGCCTTCAATTAATCCTGGAATATCGGCCAAAACAAAATCAAGGTCACCAGCTTTGACAACCCCAAGGTTTGGGTGAAGCGTAGTAAATGGATAATCAGCTATTTTAGGTTTAGCGGCGGAAACGCTTGATAGAAATGTTGATTTGCCAGCATTCGGCAAACCAACAAGACCAGCATCTGCAATCAGCTTTAATCGTAGCCATAACGTGCGCTCAATGCCTGGCTCGCCAGGGTTGGCTTTTCTAGGAGCTTGATTGGTAGAGCTTTTAAAGCGTGCATTGCCAAAGCCACCATTACCACCATGAACCAACTGCACTTTGTCACCAACATCAGTTAAATCAGCAAGAACAGTTTCGTTGTCTTCATCTAAAATTTGTGTGCCAGGGGGGACTAGTAAAGTGATATCATCACCATTCACGCCCGTACAATCACTACCCATACCGTGCTGGCCATTACCAGCCTTGTAGTGTTGTTGAAACCTGAAGTCGATCAAAGTGTTGAGGTTGTCAACGCAAAGCGCCCAAACATCACCACCCCGGCCGCCATCACCACCGTTAGGGCCGCCAAATTCAATATATTTTTCACGGCGAAATGAAATACAGCCATTGCCACCGTTACCAGATTTTACATAGACTTTAGATTGATCAAGAAATTTCATAATAAGTAATAATGTCTTTGCGCAGCTTAGAAGCGCTTCAATTTTTTAAGTTCAATAGCACGTCAAATTCATTTAGAAAACCCGACATGGCAGTAAGCCCTTCTTTCTGAGCTATTTTTAAAGCTGGGTCAATTGA
Source organism: Hyphomicrobiales bacterium (assembly GCA_021775385.1). GTDB lineage: Bacteria > Pseudomonadota > Alphaproteobacteria > Rhizobiales > HXMU1428-3 > HXMU1428-3. The sequence continues at coordinate 2,994 of JAJFHW010000227.1, forward strand.
TTTAGGGGATTTCAGTAAAAATGCATTGGTTGCTCAGACATAAAACCAAATAACCATGAAATTTTAAAAAAATTTGACCTAACTAAGAAGGAGCTTAGCCCTTTCTGGGCTGAGGGACATGGCGAAGCGTCAGCGTAGCCCGGCGTCTAGCGCGGTTGTATTGTTGGCAACTGAAGCGCATCAAAAATGCCGCGCCTCGTAGGGCTTTTCGCTACTTCAGCGAAAAAGTAGCCCGTGAGAGAAAACAAAAGCCTCACGTTAAGAAGAAGGAGTGGCGCCATTTCGGCGTTAGGACATGGCAGCTTTGCTGCCCGGCGCAAGCGCCGCCCCTCGGAGGCCCGCTGCTTCAGCAGTGGAATAGCCGTGAGAGAAAATAACGATGGTTGCTTTGTAGGCAACTGAGAGAGCGTAATTAAAAAATTAACCAGTCATCCGCTCAAATTCAGATCTTGGTAAAACATAGCGCTGGGCCGGAGCGGGGCTTCCTCTTGCAATAGAAGGGCAAGTGATAATATCTGTTGGTTTAAACCCTAAACGAGTGAGAACCCGTTTAGAGCGATCATTATCAGTAAAATGACAGGCGCTAAAGAAACTAAATGGCTCTGTTGCAAAACCATGCGCTAAGATCTGCCAAGCAGCTCTAGTTGCTAGCCCTTGTCCCCAAAAGGGTTTGCCGAGCCAATAACCAAGGTCTCCATGTGAAACAGAAGCACGGCTATAGCCAATGCAACCAGCAAAATAACCATCAGCCTCAATCGCCCACACATCTTCACGGCGATCTCGCTCAATCTCTTCAATCCATACTTTGGCATGGTGGGGATGATAAGGATGACTAATACGAGACACCATAGACGCAATGTCCCAATCGTTG
>JAJFHW010000228.1 GCA_021775385.1 Hyphomicrobiales bacterium
TATAGATTTAATCAAACGGTTCGAGGGTTTCTCTCCAACCGTTTATTTTTGCCCAGCAGGATACCCCACAATCGGCTACGGCCACGTCGTCAAAAAGGGCGAGGATTTCTCTGGCGGGATCACCCAAGGCGAGGCTGAAGAATTACTACGCCTAGATGCTCAAATTGCAGAACGTGCCGTCCTACGCTTGATTACAGTGCCATTAACGGATGGGCAGTTTGATGCACTGGTGTCATTCACCTACAATTTAGGATCAGGCGCACTGCAACGCTCAACACTGCGCCGTGTTATTAATCGCCAAAACCACCAGAATGTTCCAGCTCAGCTCATGCGCTGGGTCTGGGCGGGTGGCCGTAAGTTGAGAGGGCTGGTAAGGCGTAGAGAAGCAGAGTCAAAGCTATATGCCTAGGTATTATTTACCTTTGCTCACTTTGAACTTCTCGCAAGGCCCGGCTGAAGAAGTGGCGCGTGGCCTGTTCTCTTGCCTGCGCATCGCTCATCACAATATTTTGTAATTGTTTATCTTTTTGGAAGAGTTTGATTGCCCCCTCAAAGAAAGCATGTGAGAAAGCGCCGAACACGACATCTGGTGGATTGTTTTTCAACATTTCACGAAGATCTTCATCTCCTAAAATCTCTCTATTCACTTGTTCAAAGCGTAAGAAGTCTTCTTTAGTAAATTCTGTCCCATGGCGCTGGTTAAAGTTATCGATAATCTCCGACAATGCCTTTTCTTCATCTTCGGTGTATGTTTTTGCACCAAAGTCTTTAATGGAAGACAAGGCCGTTGTAGAGCCAGCTTGCAGTGATGCATTACCATGTTCTTTTTCTTCGACGCGGAAGGCTTGTAGGCGAAGCATGTCCTCTGTGATTTCAATCTCTGGAGGTACATCACGGCTCGGTAATAGCTTAATAAGCCACGCTGAGTAAGAGAATAGCTTCTCAAGGTTAGTGTCCTCTAATCGTACAACTTGTGCGACGAAAGAATAAAAGCGCATATAGCTTTTCAGAAGTTGGCGGAACTCTTCGCGCTTGCCTTCATCTTCTTCATATTCAAAGCGCTGGACAGCATTGCGTACTAATGCTTCCAGCTTAATACGGTCGTGCGGATCTAAAATGCCCTTATAATAGATTTCTGCGAAGCGATTTACTTCTTCATCGTCAATGATTGAGAAGGCTTTAATGCGCCCCTCTAACTCATAAATTTGATTAGGGTCTGAAATATCTTCGACGGATGTTGCTTCGAAAAATGGTTTGAATGCATTTTGAATATCCTCGATTGTATTTTGGAAGTCCAACACAAAGGTGCGTTCTTTATTGGCGCATGTTCTGTTAAGGCGTGAAAGCGTTTGCACGGCCTGTAAGCCATCTAATTTACGATCAACATACATGGCGCACAATTTAGGCTGATCAAATCCTGTTTGATATTTCTCGGCCACTATTAACAATTGATACTCCGAAGTTTCAAATTTCTTAGGCAGCTCTGTTTCTGCAAAGCCGTTAATATCAGATTCAGTATAGCTCTCACCCTCAAAATCCATTTCACCAGAAAAGGCAACAAGCGCCTTTAAGTCCCCATAGTGATGGCTTTCAATATATTTTTTGATGGCAAAGTAATATTTTAAGGCATGCTCTCGGCTTTGCGTAACAACCATGGCTTTGGCGGCCCCATGTATTTCTTTGGCAACGTGACGGCGGAAATGCTCGACTATGACTTCCACTTTTTGCGCGATGGCGGTGGGGTGGAGCGTTGCAAAACGTGCAACTTTACGCTGGGCGCTTCGTCCTGAAAGGTCTGGGTCGTCCTCAATAACTTTCTCAAGCTGATAATAGGCTTTATAAGTCATGTAGTTTTGCAAAACATCAAGGATAAAGCCTTCTTCGATGGCTTGGCGCATTGAGTAAAGATGGAATGGGTGTGGGAGGCCGTCAGCCCCCTTAATTCCAAATCGTTCAAGCGTGACATTGCGTGGTGTGGCTGTAAAAGCAAAATAGCTCACATTGGATTGTGGGCCGCGTTGGCGCTGGTAATCGGCAATCATATCTTCAATGCCAGATGGCGCATCTTCTTCACTATCCCGGGACAGTGTTTTTGCGAGGTTGTCCGCATGCTTACCAGATTGTGATCCATGTGCCTCATCAATCAGTACCGCAAATTTACGGTCGCCTTGACCTGATATCTCTTTCAAGTGATCTGTCGAGAATTTGTGAATGGTCGTAATAATAATGCGTGCGCCATTTTGGATGGCTTCTTTAAGCTGGCGCGATGTGCCGTCAATCTTTTGCACAACACCCTTTGTTTGCTCAAATTGGGCAACAGTATTTTGCAGTTGGCGATCAAGCACAACACGGTCAGTAACGATAATCGCCGTATTGAACACCGGCATATCATTATCATCATGGAGGGTAATCAGGCGGTGGGCAGTCCAGCCGATAGTGTTTGATTTACCCGATCCAGCAGAGTGTTGAATAAGGTAATTATGGCCCGCATCATTAACCTTGGCGTGTCCAATCATTTTTAAGACTGCGTCTAATTGTTGAAAGCGCGGGAAGATCATCACTTCTTTGCCGTCGCTGGTGTCCAAATGCATAAAGCGACCAATAATATCGAGGAAGATATCACGGCTAAAAATAGCTTTGCCTTCTGGTTGATCGGCATATAGGTACGCCACGCGGAATTCATCTTTGATATCTGCGTTACCGGCGCCACCATCGCGCCCTCGGTTAAAGGGCAGGAAGCGTGTTTTACCGTTATTCAAACGGGTGGTCATGGATATATTGTCTTCGTCCAAAGCAAAATGCACCAAAGCGCCGCGCTTAAAGGCTAATAAAGGCTCACCCGCTGGGGAGCGGTCTTTTCTGTATTGGCTCTCAGCGTGTTTAAAGGTTGACCCTGTGCTGAGGTTTTTACACTCTAATGTCGCAAGCGGGATACCGTTCACAAACAAAGCCACATCGATGCGGTTGCCGTTTTTATTGCTGTATTCCAGCTCATCTATGACACTTAGGATATTGGCGTTATAAAGGCGTAATAAATCATCGTTGAGACCGGAGGCTGGCTTAAAAAAACAGAGGGAGAATTTGATGCCGGGGATCAGTTTAATGCCTTGGCGCAGCACATCCAAGGTGCCGCGTTGTTTTAAGGCTTTCTCAAGCTGTTTTAAAAACTCTGTTTCGGCGGCGGTGGAGTATTGTTCTTCCAATCGCGACCATTCATCGGCTTGGGTGTCCTTAATAAATTGCAACACCATCTCTTTATCAAGGGCTGTCTCAATATCATAGTCAGTCTTTGTGTTACGCTTAATATAGCCTTGAGAGCCGATAAGCTGCGCAATTAAATGGTTTTGGAAGACGCGCTCCAAGTGAATACTGTCCTTGGTGTATGTTTGATTTGTCATGACGCCATTTTCCCCTCGATTTTATCCAAACGGCTATCAGCCGTATTTCTATTTTTCCATGCCTCAATATCCAGCTGGCCTGTGACAGCTTCTGTGATTAGGGATGTTTTGAAACACTGTAGTTTCGTAATAGATTGATTTGTTATCGATAGTAACTGATTGGTTTCAGAATTTTTATTATCTAGAAATTCTACAATAGAATTCTGAAGCTCTATCTCTAGAACTGGAACAGGTAACTGTCCTAGCATAGTTTGGTTTAGGCCATCGCGGGTATCTTGACTAGAAAGACCTCTAATTTGTAAATAAAGAGACTTTAACCACCATAACAAAAATCTACTATTGCCTTTATAGCCTGCAATGCATGCTAACGATTGGTTACCATACGCATCAATTCCCATTTGAGCCACCATCGCCTTTGTTTTGCCTTGACCAGCAAGAGCCATGATAATGGAATCTTTAGGCATCATTTTTGTTGAGCTTCCCACGACGGCAGAATCAGAGATGTAAGCTGTCGGTTCAGTAACCTTAAATTGATTAACCTCTCCTGATCCAATCCAAGGATTACTACCTCCTTCCCAGTATTCAAGATTGCCCTTATCGGGTGTGCCTCCACTATAAATTCTAGAGACAAGACCCAGTCTTGTAATATCTGCAGGAAGACTCTCGGTTTGGGGGAAATTCATAGATATAAATTCATTGATTTTATTTTTTCTAGAATAACCTTGAATATTTTTTTGCATTAAATGCGTAGTCTCATAAGCAAGCGAATTCATTTTTTCATGCAACAAACCTATCAATGCTTTCTTCTTTTCAATTAGCTGATCGATACGAGCGGTTTCTTGGTCAAGAAAATCTGCAATTTCTTTTTGCACATCATAAGATGGAAGCAAAATAGGAGCTGTTCTTAAAGCGTCATGCTCTAAATCCCATTGGTTAACGCGTACGCCCTTTGAAATACGCTTGTATAAAGCAATGTAAGGATCACTTCTCAAGAGATAATGTAAAAATTGATCATGCTCTTTACTCAACGGCTTATAAGCGTAATAAGCGGGACTAACAATTCCACGATGTCTTGAGATGGCGATTGATCCTTGCCATGCTTTCATTT
>JAJFHW010000229.1 GCA_021775385.1 Hyphomicrobiales bacterium
CCACCTAGCTCCCAAAATCCGCGTGTTTGTTGACTTCCTTAGTGAAAAACTAAAAACCGCCTAATTCAGATAAAATAAGATCAATTTCATTTGAAACTAAATGACCCAAAAGTTCGTATATATTATAAGTACGAACAAACAATCCAACAGGTCTTAAGGGAAATCTATGTCCGTGAAGTTATGTTTCTTTTTGTTTTTAGCCCTTTTAATCAGTTTCGTAAGCATAGTGATGATCAGCCCATCAGCAAAAACAAAAGCTATGAGCCTGGTTAGTCAGCTAGTTGCAAATCAAAACATAAGCGTTCAAAAAAACATTTCCTATGGCCCTTTAAATCGTCAAAGCCTCGACCATTACCAGCCCAAAACTGGCAGCACCCAAAAACCCATTCTCATTTTCTATTATGGCGGCGGCTGGGAAAGCGGCGAGAAATCGATCTATCATTTTATTGGCGCAGAATTAGCCTCAAAAGGGTTTGATGTCATCATCCCGGATTACCGTCTATTCCCCGAAGTGAAATTTCCAAAATTCATAAATGATGCAGCCCTTGCCTACAATTGGGTCTGGCAACACTTAGCCCAAAAAAATGAACGCCCCATCGTCCTCATTGGCCATTCCGCCGGCGCACATATCGCAGCCCTCATGGCCTACGACCAAACTTATCTCAACAAATTCAGCAGTGCTGCAAACCCCAAATTCAAACCGGCCGGCTTCATCGGTTTCGCTGGCCCCTATGCCTTCAACCCTGTCACATGGCACACAACGAAAGATATATTCTCAACCACAAAGAATGAAGATCTCGCCCGCCCAGTTGCTTTCATCAACTCCAAAAGCCCAACCTCTCTGTTGTTTCATGGAGAAGAAGATACAGTCGTCAAAAAATGGAATATGGAAACACTCACTAAAGCCCTGAAGGCAAACAAAGTCGAAGTAGAAGCCAACTTACTACCCGGCATCTCACACATAGACATAATGCTAAACATCGGCCTACCGTTGAAACAACAAAAAAACATTCTGGAAAAAATGATGAAGTTTATAAAAAAGATTGAGGAATAAAAAAGTTCAAACTGTCTCTAGCCGATATTTCAAAAACTCATGCCCCTCATGCTCAACTAACTTAACAAACCGAGCTCCAAGACGTTCTAACCCACGAAGGCGTTCTCGTGACGGGGGCAAGAGAAAAGTCACAAAAGGAATGCGCTCATCGGTTCTAGCAAAAGAAAGAGCCGTCCTGGCAATACGCGGGCCAAGCCCAAACTTGTCAGGCCTCAAGACCAATCCAAAGTCCCACTCATCCCCTTCTTTTTGAAAGCCGCCCCATCCAACATAACAATCACCTAAAAGAAAGGCCCAGTGCCCCAATCCATCCCGCTCCCAACAAGCTTCCTTAGCCGCAACAAAATCAACTACGGCCTGCTCATCCCATTCAAATGTCAACAAAGGCATGTGCTCTGCAACCCGGGGATCAGACATGTGAGAAAGAATTTCATTAGATGAAACATCAGTTAAGCGAGCGAAATTAAGTTTTGAATTAGTTTTTAACATCATAAAAAACATCTAAGAAAAGATACAAAAAATCTCAAATCAAATTCTATTGATCAATGCCTGTTTTTATCTTTTTAATAATAGAGAAATAACTTAACTATCCGACAGATCAATCCGTTGACGCTCACGAAAAGCCGCGACCTTCGCCCTGTTACCACACATGGTTGGACTACACCACATTCGCCGATGTCCTTTTGTGCGGTCATAGAACCATAAAGTACAAATCTCGTTTTTACATTCACGAATAAGGTCTAAATCACCCTCAGCAAGTAACTCAGCCATAGAGCTTACAATGGGGACCAGAAGTTCTCTCGGTTCATTCCAAAGCCGTCGCGCCTCCAGCTGAATTTGTTCACCATTTTTACCAGGCTCAATATATCGCTCAATTTTTTCAAGTGACAAAAGATCGTTCATTTTCTCAATATCAGACAGCATTAAAGCCCCGCGACCATGGTCTTTAATCCGGACAATAATCTCACGAAACCACTCACGCATCTCTCGTGCTTCTCTAGCAACTTCATCAATGTCATTAGAAGACCACTTGCTCGAAATAAGAACCCTCTCAGAAGACGAGATCACCTTAACGATAAATAGCCACTCTAAGAGATCCACCCCAGTTCCAATCCATTCAATTAGCTCCCCCTTTGGGGCAGCAATTGTATTAGTGAAATCAAGGGCTAAATGGTCTCCCACCAGAATAGAAGGAAAGTCAATTTCTGAGCTCAGTAAAATATTAGGTAATTTATTCGACATAATAAAATGTAACTTTATTAAAGCAATTTGACAAGTTAGAAAGCATAATACAGCTCTTTGTCACCCACTCATAACGTTACGTGATAAAATCGAACTCACAGAAAAGGCCCCCTGTGCCTTTACCCAATAACAGGGACTTAATAGCCCATTATCCATGCATAATTTAAAAAACGAGCTTTAAGATGATGTAAAACTATCCTTCTCACAAACTTGTGATTTAAATTTCCCTCAATTCGACCAGTAACCACTATAAATACAATTGACGAGTTACATTTTTGCTGACACCATTAATATGCTTTTTATATGGTTACGCACTCCAGTGCTAATAAATTCCACCCTAAAGCAAACTTAAATATGAAACTAATCGATCAATAGCATAAGGAAAGTTCATAATAATGAATGCCATCATACGCAATACAGCCAAAACGGGCACAAACTATACTCAGTTTGAGAGCGGTTCTCTAAAAAGCTGGATTGAAAATTCAGTTGAAATTCCAGGGCTAGGAAAAGTTGCCGGAAAATTGTTTTTAAAAGAACAAATGAACCTCAACTCTTGCGAAATTTCAATCAACGCACTTCCACCAGGTGAAGGTATGCCGTTTCATCACACGCACAAACAAAATGAAGAAATTTACTTGTTTCTAAACGGTACAGGCCAAGTTCAAATCGATGATGAAGTTCTTGAAGTTAGAGAAGGTAGCATTGTAAAAATCACCCCAAATGGCGTACGTACATGGCGTAATAACGGATCAGAGATGCTTGTATATCTTGTTATACAAATGAAAGATAACTCTCTCATTCAATGGGGCCTAGAGGATGCCGAAGTACCAGAAAAAGAAGTTGTATGGCCTGAGTAAACGGCCCAGCCTTAAAATTAAAACTTGTTACAAAAATTTTTCAAAAAGAAGATAGAGACAAAAGTCTTTATTTTCTTTTTAATTATGGTCTAAAAGTCTCACAAAACAGATCAGATTTAATAGCCATTCAATCCCACAAAGCACGTCAAAATTTAGACAAAGATAAGCCGATTTTCTTTTATCAGCATCAAACCAATACAATATTTATATTATATATTTTCTTTCCAATTTTTTCGAACAAGCTGAAAGATAATATAACCACCAGCAATGGTACCTACCGGAAAGAAAAACAACCAGGGTACAGAAAGAAAAATAGATAATACCCTGGACCAAGTTTTATGACTTTTAAGCCCCTGGATCGCCAAATAATAAAACATGGCACAAACAAAAAATATTCCGGAGATTAAAGCTATCCCCTCTTAGTCAAAATCAAGTCCGTGATTAACAGTCATAGCTGCTAATACGAGTAAAAGAACAATTAGCAAGATAAATAAAATCACTTTAAAGGTGTTGCTAACTTTTATGAAAAAACAATAATTCCTTAGAAAAGAAATAAATCATTCCAATTAAGGTAAAATATTAGGGAAAAAAGTAGTGCCCACAGGCAGAGAAGAAAGTGGTGCCCGGAGGCGGATTCGAACCACCGACACGCGGATTTTCAGTCCGCTGCTCTACCAACTGAGCTATCCGGGCATACCAAGCCAGGAACATAAAAATTTCCCAGCAAAAACATATGAGAGCAACTTAAGCTAAACCAACAGTTTAGTAAATAAAAACACTCAAACATCGACTGTTAAAACAACAGGATGAACGGCTTTATAGAGCCAAATTATCCCCCTGTCCAGCCCCCAT
>JAJFHW010000230.1 GCA_021775385.1 Hyphomicrobiales bacterium
AACTGAAGCGCCACTAAAAACTCGTGGGTTGCTGCCCCGGTTGCGAGTAGGCAACTGAAGCGGCGTTAAGTGAGTGGGCATCTGAATGAGTATAAAAATAGCTTTACGAAGAAGGAGCTCAGCCCTTTTCGGGATGAGGGACTTGGTAGCTTTGCTGCCCGGCGAAAACGCTGCCCCTCGGAGGGCCCGTAGCGAAGCAGCGGAATAGCCCGTGAGAGAAAATAAACCCCCGTTAGTTTTTCAACTAACGGGGATTTTTTATAAGCTTAATAACGTCTCTTGCGCCAAGAAGACCGTTTTGAATATTTCTTTCCTCTAAATTTACGCGAGCGTTTTTTATAAATCCGTTTTGTTTTCTTAGAAGACCTGCCCCCATAGAGCTGCCTATAGGTCAAACCGCCAATAATGGTCTTAGGATCTTTATGACTAAAATCCTGATAGAGCATATTCATCAAAGCAATTGGCACAGGTTTAAATGGTTTTCTCGGCACAATATGCACGATCTTATAGCCGTGTGCCTTTAACGATGAAAGTAACCGAGGCAAGGCAGCAGCAGTTGCAGGCTTAATATCGTGTAATAATAAAATACCTTTACCGCGTCGCCTCAATTGAGAAAGTGTATTACGGATAATGCGTGCTGGGCCATAACCACTCGTATCACCAGGCACAATATCAACTGAGAAATTAGCAATATGGCGATCGCTCAAATAATTATTCATTTCCTTGTAATCATGCAGCCCGGGAAACCGGAAAAATGGCGCAATAGGGCGCCCCGTTGCGGTTTGTACATCTTGAAAGCCCCGTTCAATTTGAAATCGAGAATAAGGGAAATAATGATGGCGTAAATCTCGCGGGTGGCTGTGGGTGTGTGCTCCAACAGTGTGCCCCTCATCATAAACTCTTTGAATAAGTTCGGGATAAGCCTTCGCCATTTTACCAACAGCAAAAAAGGTTGCTTTGGTACAATGACGTTTTAATGTTCGAAGAATGCTTTTGGTCACTGAGGGTAAAGGACCATCATCAAATGTCAGGACAACTTCCTTGTGTTTCAGTGGAAGAAGTTGATCTTTAAATTGAACCCGTCCATATCGCGGACCGGTACTTGTATCGATCTCAAGAATGCGCGAAACACCAATAGCTCTCTTAAGTTTACAATGCCCACTCTCTACTGAAGAACCAGCGTGTACTGATGTCTGTAGTAGGGGGAGGTGAAATATCATCAGCCCAAAAAATATGCATAAAAATGAGAAAAACTTATAGTACTGAAAACGCAAGAACACTTAACAACCCCTGTAAATATCTATATTTTGCTCTACTATTCTGGCATGAAAAAGCAGCAAGAAATAAAGAGCGGTGGCCTATAATACCTGTATCAATGGTAAGAAAAAAAGCATAATGTGAGCAAGAGAATTCAAAAAAATTGACCCAGTGCATTAATGATCCAGTTAACACTGTCCAAATTATAAAAATTCCTTTAGATACTTATGGGTTAGCGACTTCCACTCTTCAAGAGAAAGCAAGCATATGCGAATAAAGTGGGTGTGGATAAAGCTAAGTAAATGAAGGCAACATGCTGTAGTGATGAATAAGTGACGAAGATATAAGAACAGTCCACGTTTTTTTAAGGAGCGCATGGCAGTGAGCAAGTATCAAAACTCAGATGAGTTAAGCCAAAGCGACAAGGAAGAGATTAGTAAAACACTAATCAAAGATGTGATCTCTGCTATCAAAGCGGATGATGTTAAATCCCTTATAGACCTTGTCGGAGAATTGCACTCTTCAGACCTTGCTGACTTGATTGAAAACTTACCCGCAAAAAAACGCAACAAATTCATCAGTCTATTAGGTGATGATTTTAATCTAGATACATATGCTGAGCTTGAAGAACCTGTACGGGTAAAAATCGTTGAGGATATGCCCAATGAAGAAGTCGCCGATGTTATTCGCCAGCTAGAAACGGATGACGCGGTTTGCCTCATCGAGGATTTGGAAGAAGAAGAACAAACCAAAATTCTCAAACAAATCCCAGAAGTCGAGCGCGCACCGTTAGAGCGGTCTCTAGAATACCCAGAAGATAGTGCCGGTCGTTTGATGCAGGCTGAGTTTATCGCAGTACCTCCTTTTTGGTCGGTTGGTCAAACCATAGACTACATGCGTGAGACAACAGATCTTCCAAACATCTTTTCTGAAATCTATGTGATCAATCCTGATTTTCATCTTCTTGGTATAATCACTCTTGATCGTTTGTTAAGAACAGGGCGACCCATTTCGGTGAGCGACATCATGGATACCAGCCACCATGAAATTGATGCTAATCTTGACCAGGAAGAAGTAGCCCGTCAGTTTGAGAGGTATAATTTATTCTCAATGCCGGTGGTTGATCAAGATAGGCGCTTGTTAGGCGTCGTCATGATTGATGACATCGTGGATGTTATCAATGAAGAAGCTGAAGAAGACATTCACCGTCTTGGTGGTGTGGGTGATGAGGCTTTGACAGATACGGTCCTCAATATTGCCAAAAGCCGGTTCACTTGGCTTGCGATCAATTTATTCACCGCCATTCTGGCGTCGATCGTTATTAATATGTTTGACGCCACCATCAATGAAAAAGTAGCTCTAGCTGTACTGATGACAGTTGTGGCTTCAATGGGTGGCAATGCAGCCGTTCAAACCATGACCGTTTCGGTGCGCGCTCTCGCCACCAAAGAACTCACCACCGTGAACGCTCTGCGCATTGTCTCAAGAGAAGGCATGGTCGGTATCTTAAACGGAGTTATTTTTGCCATCGTCACTGGTTTGGTGACATTGGTCTGGTTTCAAAGCACTGGACTTGCTGTCATCATGGGAGTCGCGATGATTTTTAACATGATCATTGCCGGGCTCGCAGGCATCTTAATTCCAATTTTCTTAGAGCGCCTAAAAATAGACCCAGCCGTCGCGTCAAGTGTCTTCGTCACCACAGTCACAGACGTCGTGGGCTTTTTCAGCTTTTTAAGTTTAGCTGCAATGTTCTTGGTTTAGGTGTTTTGGGAAAGTAAAATAGGTAGATTATTTGCCAAATTCTTTAACAAGCTCAGACATAGAAATTGCCTCTTGGTCAGTCTCTAGCTTTAACCCTGTCCCAACACCTATTCTATCGTTCTCGGTTTTATTCTGACTAACTTTCCATTGGCCTTCGAGTTTTTTTATTTCAATCTCTATTCCTACGATGCCTTTTAATTGCTTTGCAATATAACTATCTGGGGCA
>JAJFHW010000024.1 GCA_021775385.1 Hyphomicrobiales bacterium
AATAACCGACTCATCACGAACAGAGTTGATGATAGTGTGGTTCGAATTTCAAATCGTAAAACCTCAATGCTCCGGCGAGCAAGAGGCTATGCCCCTGCACCCATTCCGCTACCCAAAGGGTTCGAAAAAGCACCAGATATTTTAGCCTGCGGGGCAGAGTTAAAATCAACCTTTTGCATGGTGAAAAATCAAGAAGCGATTCTCTCTCAACATTTGGGAGATTTAGAACATGTGCCAACATTTGAGGCCTATCTAAACACCATCGCGCTTTATACAGATTTGTTTGAATTCCAGCCTGAGTTACGTGTGATTGATGAGCACCCGGAATATATCTCTTCAAAACTGGGAATGGAGCAAAGTGAAAAAGATCAAATTCCACTCGTAAAAGTCCAGCACCATCATGCCCACATGGCCAGTGCATTAGGAGAAAGCGGCCACGAGTTAAATGAAGGAAACTGCTTAGGGCTCATCCTCGATGGCATAGGGTTTGGGGAAGATCAGACCATTTGGGGAGGAGAGCTGCTCTATGGAAATTATGCTGAGTTCAAACGTATCGGCGCCTTTGAAGAGGTTGCTCTTCTAGGTGGAAGTGCTGCAGTGAAGGAACCATGGCGCAATCTTTTCGCCCATTGTGAAGGGGCAATTGGCTGGGAGGCGCTACAAAATAAATTTAGTGATCTATCAGTGTTCAAATATATGAAAGAAAAGCCATTACCCACTCTAAGAGCCATGATGAAGAAAGGCATAAATTCGCCCCCGAGTTCGTCTTGTGGCCGCCTGTTTGATGCAGTAGCCGCCAGTCTTGAACTCTCTATTGATCAAGTGACATATGAGGGCGAAGCCGCGATGCAATTAGAAGCTCTTGTGAGCAAAGATTTATACTTGGAACTGCCCGAAGATGAATTATATAAAGCTGAATATAAATGTGAAGGGAAACTCATTAAGGTTAATTTTGCACCTCTATGGAAAGAATTATTCAAAGACTTAAGCAAGAAAAAATCAAAAAACTACATTGCTACAAAATTTCATAAAAGCCTCACATACATTTTATTGGATTGGATCAAGCTAAGCGTTCATACTTTAAATTTAGGTAAAAAGCCTAGCGGTTCTGATAATAATCTTAAAATTGCCTTGTCAGGCGGGTGTTTTCAAAATAATACACTTCTAGAAAATCTGACTTTACTCCTTGAAAAAAATGGGTTTAAACCCATAATACAAACTGAACTACCAGCAAATGATGGTGGAATAAGCTATGGGCAGGCGCTAATCGCAGCTGCAAAACACCTAACAGCTAAGCAAACATAAATATGGGTTTTTTTTGAAATTGATTAAAAGAGTACAAGCATATCTTTTAAAAGGAGCAATCGCCTTTACTATATTGTCAGTAGGGGCCCTAACGGCACACGCGGAGATGAAGCTGTTTTCCTTAAAAAATATCCATCTAAATATCATTGACGATTATAAAAGCGTGAAACATATTTCTCGCCAAAAATTAATGGCCGCCCTTCAAACAGAAGATAAAGGTAATTATCTGATTTTTGATGTGAGAGAAAAAGATGAATTTGCTGTGAGCCATATTAAAGATGCAAAACTTCTGCTTCCCTCAACCTGGAAAAGTTCTTTTTTAAAAAAATATGGAGAACAGATTAAAGGCAAGCAAATCATCTTTTATTGTTCGGTAGGTGTCCGCTCCACAAAAATGGCAAAATATTTAGAGCAAAGCTTAAAAAAACAAGGCGCAAAAGAAATCTATAATCTTGAGGAAGGCATTTTTGGTTGGGCCAATCAAGGAGCTCCCCTTTATAAATTTGATGAGAACGGTAGAGCGGCAGAAACGAAACAAAACGATAAAAAACAGAGCCGAATTGAAGTTGTCGAAGATAAAACACAAACAAAACTAACTAAAAAAGAAATCAACACGACAAGTAAAGTTCACCCCTATAATAATCATTGGGGGCAATTAATCACTGATGAAACCTTAAGAAGTTACACGCCATAATATTATTTTTCTAACTTTCTGTATTTATAGATCGTCGCTAAAATTTTATACCCCGCACGGAAAGTTCCACTAATCGTACCAGAAATTTTAGAAACCCCTATGCGCTGTCGATAGCGAACAGGGACTTCAATAATACGCGCATCTAACACATGCGCTTTAATCTGCATCTCAATTGTCCAGCCAAAGTTTCTGTCTTGCATTTGCAAACTTTTAAGAGTTTCAGCATCTATTGCTCGAAAAGGGCCAAGGTCAGTATATGAAGTATTCCAAATCTTATTCATAAGAAAGCAGGCTAGCCTGTTGCCAAATATTTGCGGCAGGGTTAGTGCGCCTTTTTCAACCTGACCACCTGTGCGAGAGCCTACAACAAAATCAGCATCGTTTTGAAGAATTGGATCAACTAAATGAGCCAGGTCTTCAGGAAAGTCAGAATAGTCCCCATCCAAAAAACAAATCACCTCAGCATCGCGAACTGCACTCATGCCTCGCAGACAAGCCGCCCCATAACCAGGCTCTAATTCATAAACGACATCTGCCCCAAGGCTAGCTGCAATGGGTGCCGTATCATCTTTTGAGCCATTATCAGCGACAATAATTTGATCAACAAAATCGGGCAAATCACGAATAACATCGCCAATGGCATTCTCTTCATTCAAAGCTGGAATGATAACGCATATTTTTTTAGACAGGCGCAACTGAGCGTCTCCTATAATTTACAAGTTCAAATGCTAACAGCCCCCAAACTGGCAACCAAATGAGAAAGCTAAGTAAAAATTTATAATTCTGTAAGGCGTCGACAGTATTAAAGTAAAACCCTAAATAATAAAATGCCATAAAAGGTACAAGAACAACAAATCCCCAAAGTGGGTAAAATACCAAAAATGGTGCGATCCAAACAAAATACCACGGGAATTGTGCTGGGCTGAGTAGAAAGAATGCAAAGATAATAAAACTAAATGCAAATAAAGACGTATGTCCTTTACTTTTTAAGGGAGCGGTGAGTGCAAACCAAAAAACAAGCCCAACTAAAAAAATCCCAACGACACCGCGAGCCAGCAAAGAGCCGCTTTTTTGAGAAACAGAAAACAAATCAGTAAAAAATAAAATGATACTTTCAAAAAGTGGAAAAAAGGCAGAGTTGGTTTTCCATTTTACTCCATAAGCGACCAGACCAGAGCTTTCATTTAAGCCAGTTTGCAGAAACGGCCAAACAATTAAAGCGCCAATAAGGAGTGAAAGAACTATTGAAAAACATAAAACCACTGGGCGCTTCAGCAATGGTTGCCACACAAGTGGTAAAAGTAACGCGGGCCAAAATTTAATGCTCGCTGCCAAGCTGAAAATAAAACTCGAACGCGCAAAAAAACCTTTCATTGCTAGATAAACCCCGCCAAGTAAAAAAGGCAACATGATCGCTTCCATATGAGCTGAATTCATCAGTTCTTTAATCACCAATGGATTCCACCAATAAAGGGTTATCCAAAGAGGAGACCTTGCCAGATGAGTGAGCATACAAAGCAAGAGAGCAAAACTAGTAAGCTCAGCAATAAGGATCATTATTCGCCATGCTGTCAGTGACCAGGGACCAAAAAAGTGAGAAACAGAAAATAAAGCCTGGGCTCCAGCAGGGTAAATGGTTCTGAGGTCAGGATGATTTATCCGCTCTGGGACCGGAGCCGCCCATGAAGAGAGCTCTTTTAACACCATCGGTGTATCTTCACTCTCTAAAATAGCTGATGGACTATATTTATATGGGCTAATCCCATGTGCTAAAACACCACCATCCCACAAATAACGATGGTAATCATCCTCCAAAACCGGTTCGCTAAACAGCAATAAACTACGAGCAATTAGGCCTAAAGCAAAAATGGTACATAGAGGGGAGACCCAAAACGAGCCGAAAGAAAACACAGGCTTTTCTTCATAAGGAATGAGCTTGGGGACTAAAAAACGTAAACAAACAAAAAGACATCCGGTTACAAAAAGCCCGAAAACCAATAGAGGAATAGGCATTTCACGCACACGATAAGCGTAAGAAAATTGATCTGAGAAAAAATGAAACCCAA
>JAJFHW010000231.1 GCA_021775385.1 Hyphomicrobiales bacterium
ATTTTCGAGATTATCGGCACAATTGCCCTCAAATGGAGCGCCACGACAGAAGCACAATGGTACAGTGCCATCACATTTGTCTCCTATTGCCTCTCTTTTTATTTTCTCTGGTTAGCCCTAAAAACTCTCCCCCTTGCTATGTCATATGCAACCTGGTCAGGCGTCGGCATCGCAGCAACATGTCTTTTAGGTGTTTTTATTTTTGCGGAAAAAATAGACCTAGTAGGCCTCTTGGGAATATCCTTGATCATCACAGGTATCATCCTAATCAATGTCTATTCTTCAATGAGCGGCCATTAGAAAAGTCCGCCTAAAATGGTAACCAAAAAGACAAAAGAGTGGTTGGAACAGCCGAGAGAGAGAGAACAACAATCTAAAGACACGAAGAAGGAGCTCAGCCCTTTTCGGCAGGGGGACATGGCAGCAGAAGTACCTGGTGCAAGCACCGCCCGTCGGAGGCTCAAGCGCTACAGCAGCGCGGTTGCATTGTGGGCAACCTGAAGTGCCGCTAAAAAGCAATAGCCCGTGAGAGATAAAAAAAGAGAAGCATTACGCCTCCCTTTTTTCAATTAAATATGAAAACCTAAATTAACAGCAAGAACCTTGATCTTGATCTGTTGTAATTGGTTTTACACCTTTTTTCGTTTCTTGCGGATGACGCAAAGCCCCTTCACCGCAAACCATTTCTTCGCTTGTCTCAACTGCGATAGCAGGTTCAACAGGGATGATCTCTTCTTTATATGGCTCAGAATTCATCAAATTAAATGTCTTCTCACAAACAGCCATTCTCTCGCCACGGCAAAAAATATGTCCGTCATCATCAATCACTTGTAACCATGGGCCTTTGTAAATAACCGCTTGGTTCTTTTCAACACAAGGGCCTTCTTTGCCTTTGTACGCTACGATAGTCACAGATCGATACTCAATACCTTCAACAATTTGCCAAGGTTCACTCTCAAAATTATCAATCACGATGCCATGAAAACCGGCGTCTTCAAGCATCTTAACAAATTCAGCCTCTTGCAAAGCCCCAGAGATACAACCAGACCATAGTTTAGAATCCTTCTTCAAATGTTCAGGAGATACTTCATCCGAGACAATATCTGAAACAGCAATACGTCCACCAACTTTCAAAACACGGTACATTTCATCAAAAAGTTGTTCTTTATCAACATCACTAACCAAGTTTAGCACGCAATTCGACACAATCACATCAACGCTATCATCTTCAATCAATGGTTGTTCGCTACCAATGCGACTAATTTCTCGCGTAAGCTCTTCATAGTCACCTACGGAAGCAACCGGATGTTCAGCTAAAAATTTATCAACCAAATCAAGGTCAGTCTTCAGGTCTTCAATATGCCCTCGAACAAAAGAGACATTGCTATACCCAATTTCGTTTGCAACTTTAGGGGCACTATCACGCGCGAGCTTCAGCATATCAGGTGTCATATCAACACCAATAACTTTACCAGTCTCTCCAACAATCTGAGACGCGATAAAACAAATCTTACCCCCACCAGAACCCAGATCCAAAACAGTTTCGCCTTCACGTAAATATTGAGAAGGATCACCGCACCCATAATCACGTTCAATCACTTCCTGAGGAATAACTTTTAAATATTTAGGATCATAACTAACAGCGCAACAAAGTGAACTCTCACAAGCATTGGCACCATCACCATAACGATCCTGAACTGAAGACTGAACGTCCATTTTTTTCTCCATATTTATTTTAATTCATTAAGAAGCAACAAAATTTACCAGCGAACTCCAGCCTTGCCAAAACACAAATGTCATTCCAAGAGCTAAAATAGGCGCAAGGCCAATTTGCAAAAACAAAACTTTAACTTGGCCAAATTTTTTAAAGTAGCTATGACTATACTCTGATTTAGTCTTTTTAGTTAGTTCAGAGTTCAGTCTAAATCTTGGAATAAAGAACCAAGCCAAAAACCAAAAAAGCAAAACCCCACTCAACATTATAACTAGGCCAAACACAAGAAACTCCAATCAACAAAATAACGCGATTTATCTTATCCGCAATCTTCAAAATTTTAGCTGAATGGTCAAATCATATATACACTCACTCATATTCACAAAAATATGATCAGCCGTTATTTGCCTGTTATTTCAAGTAGAGACCAATCAAGTAAACACTCATAGCCGCAAATCCAAAACCAATAGGCAACGTTAAAACCCATGCCAAAGCGATTTGTTGAATTTTACCCCAATTAGCCTGTCCGCTTACCAAACCAATGCCAAACAAACTACCAACAGAAACATGTGTTGTAGAGACGCCAAGCCCAAGTTTTGAAGCAAATAAAACCAACATAGCCGTCACAATGTTACCAACAAACCCCTGAGATTCAGACATAGTCGTAATTTCTTTAGACATCACCTTGGCCACATTATATGAGAAAAGCAAACTACCAATCACCATCAAACTGGCAATCGCCACAAATATAGAGAATGTGGAAAGGTCAAAAGTTGTACCTAGCAGCCAGATCGATGCTATTTTAGGCGTATCATTCACACCCCGTGCAAAACAAACAGTAAACCCAGATGCAAT
This sequence comes from Hyphomicrobiales bacterium, assembly GCA_021775385.1. Lineage (GTDB taxonomy): Bacteria > Pseudomonadota > Alphaproteobacteria > Rhizobiales > HXMU1428-3 > HXMU1428-3. The sequence continues at coordinate 2,570 of JAJFHW010000231.1, forward strand.
ATGTCCAGAGCGCTCAAATCGCCGACGCGGTGTTTGCTCGTTACTCTCTCCAGAAAACGTACCAGTTGCAGTCACCAACTTACCAACAACAACAGCTCGAACTTGCCACAACATATAAGTAAGCCCAACTGCAATTAATGGAGACAAGAGAAGCGGTAAAAAAGCTTTTTGCACCAACACACCATAAAGAGGGTTGGCCAAAGGCAGAGCAAACGCAGCCCCAGCAAGTGAGCCAATAATCGAGTGCGTAGTTGAAACAGGGTAACGAAGCCAAGTCGCACATATCACTGTAAGTGCCGCACCAATGGCAAA
>JAJFHW010000232.1 GCA_021775385.1 Hyphomicrobiales bacterium
GTCATCGCACGGTCAATGTGTTTGGAATTATTTTAATTCGATACGCAGCTGATAGGGGATGGCTTGTGCTTATGTGAGCTACACAAATTCTGCGCTTTTATATATGTAGCGCATTATGTGGAGAGCTCATTTGGGTGGAAAGACTATTTGGATGAAAAAATTGAGCCATAAAGTGACACAAGAAAATAAAAAGAAATCCCTTAAACAGGGTGCTGAAGGGTTATATGACCCTAGAAACGAACATGACGCCTGTGGCATTGGTTTTGTTGCACACATGAAAAATGTCAAAAGTCATGACATTGTTTCTAAAGGGTTAGAAATCCTTAAAAACCTAGAACATCGCGGTGCTGTTGGTGCTGACCCTAAAGCAGGTGATGGGTGTGGTATCCTCATTCAGACACCTGATGAGTTCTTTCGCCCTATCATGAAAGAGCAAAACATTGAATTGCCTGAAGTCGGGTCTTATTCAGCTGCGCCGATCTTTTTGCCGAAAGATCCGGCTGCGCGTCAGGCTATTCAGAAAATCATTGAGGAAGAAATTAAGGCACGCGGCCAAAACTTCCTGGGTTGGCGTGATGTGCCTGTTGATAATTCAGATCTTGGTTATTCAGTTTTGCCAACAGAACCTGATCATGTACAAGTTTTTATTGGTCGTAGCGATGATATCGCTACAGTCGAAGATTTTGAATTAAAACTCTTCATTATACGTCGTTGTATTGAGCTGCGAATTGAGCGTGAGCAACCTTCGGGCTATGAATTCTTTTATATTTCTTCTATGTCCGCTCGCACGGTGCTTTATAAGGGCTTACTGCTCTCATTCCAGGTTGGCAATTACTTTAAAGACCTTACAGACGAACGTGTTCAATCTGCGTTGGCATTGGTTCACCAGCGTTTTTCAACCAACACGTTCCCAACTTGGTCACTGGCTCAACCTTTCCGCATGATTTGTCATAATGGTGAGATTAACACTGTTCGTGGTAATGTGAACTGGATGGCTGCTCGTCAAGCTACAATGAAATCTGAGATCATTGGAGACGACCTAGATAAGATTTGGCCCCTTATACCTGATGGTCAATCTGACAGCGCAAGTTTTGATAATGCATTAGAACTTTTGGTTCGTGGCGGCTATGATATGGCGCATGCTATGATGCTTCTTGTGCCTGAAGCTTGGGCTGGCAATCCATTGATGGATGATGAACGCCGTGCTTTTTACGAATATAACGCAGCGATCATGGAACCATGGGATGGCCCTGCAGCTTTGGCCTTTACTGATGGCGTAAAAATTGGCGCAACTCTTGACCGAAATGGCTTACGCCCTGCCCGCTACCTTGTGACATCCGATGATATTGTTATGTTAGCATCTGAGATGGGTGTTCTTACTTTTGAAGAAACTAAGATTACTCATAAATGGCGCCTGCAACCTGGTAAAATGCTTCTTATCGACCTTGAGCAAGGCCGAATTATTTCTGATGAAGAATTAAAATCTGACCTTGCAAAGAGCCACCCTTATCAAGAATGGCTTGAAAAAGGACAAATCAAAGTTTCTGAATTACCAGAAGTTCCGCACCAAGATGATCCATCAACTATCAGCTTGCTTGATAAGCAACAAGCTTTTGGCATCACGTCAGAGACTATTAAGTTCTTGCTAGAACCAATGGCACTGACTGGGCAAGAAGCAACGGGCTCGATGGGAACGGACACACCAGTAGCGGCTCTTTCTGATCGCCCGAAACTGTTGCACACTTATTTTAAGCAAAATTTTGCACAAGTGACCAACCCTCCTATTGACCCTATTCGTGAAGAATTAGTGATGTCATTAGTGAGCTTTATTGGACCACGCCCGAATTTACTTGATCACGAAAATCGCTCTGATTTGAAACGACTTGAGGTTTCTCAACCGGTTCTTTCAAATGAAGGTTTAGAGAAGATCCGAGCGATTGGTGACATCCCAGATAATAAATTTAAAACAAAGACACTTGATATTACCTTCCCTGTAACTGACGGGGTTGATGGTATGGAAGATGCGTTAGCTAACCTCAAAGCTCAAGCTGAAGAAGCTGTTAAGACCGGCTTTAACATTATTATTCTTTCTGACAGGGCTGTGTCTACCGATCGGGTTGCTATCCCATCACTTCTGGCGACATCTGCTGTTCATCAAAGCTTGATTGTTAAAGGACTTCGCACATCAGTTGGCCTGCTGGTTGAAACTGGTGAAGCCGTTGAGATCAACCAATTTGCGACACTTGGTGGTTTTGGTGCTGAAGCGGTGAACCCTTATCTTGCTTTTGATACTCTTGAAAACATCCTACAAGACCTTGATGAAGACATTACATTTGATGAAGCTAAAAATCGCTACCGCAAGGCACTGAATAAAGGTCTCCTTAAGGTGATGTCAAAGATGGGCATCTCGACTTATCAATCTTATTGCGGTGCACAAATTTTTGATGCCGTTGGTTTAAATAGCGAATTTATTAAACGGTATTTCACGGGCACTCATTCGCAGATTGAAGGCGTTGGCCTTCATGAAATTGCTATTGAAACGTTTAACCGCCATGCATCTGCTTTCGGTCATGAAATGATTATGACTAACTCGCTTGATGTTGGAGGTGAATATGCTTACCGGATCCGCGGTGAAGCTCACGTTTGGGAACCTGAGACAATTGCTGACCTTCAGCATGCTGTACGTGGTAACTCCGCTGAGAAATATGCTGAATTTGCCAAAACTGTAAATAATCAGGCTAAACGCTTGAAGACTTTGCGCGGGCTTTTCCGTATTAAGTCAGCTGAAGAACTTGGACGTTCGTCAATTTCAATTGATGATGTTGAACCTGCTTCAGATATTGTGAAACGTTTCTCGACTGGCGCTATGTCTTATGGTTCGATTTCTCGTGAAGCGCATACGACACTTGCGATTGCGATGAACCGCATTGGTGGTAAGTCAAACACTGGTGAGGGCGGCGAAGAGCGGGAACGTTTTACGCCTCTGCCAAATGGTGACAGTGAGCGTTCAGCTATTAAGCAAGTGGCCTCTGGTCGTTTTGGTGTGACCACTGAATATCTTGCTAACTCGGATATGATCCAAATTAAAATGGCACAAGGTGCTAAACCTGGTGAGGGCGGGCAACTGCCTGGCCATAAGGTTGATGGTGTGATTGCTAAGGTGCGTCACTCAACACCAGGTGTTGGTTTGATTTCTCCGCCTCCTCATCATGATATTTATTCGATTGAAGATTTGGCTCAACTTATTTATGACCTTAAAAACGTGAACTCACGCGCTGATATTAGCGTGAAACTTGTTTCTGAAGTTGGTGTTGGCACAGTTGCTGCGGGTGTTGCTAAGGCACGTGCTGATCACATTACGGTTTCAGGGTTTGAAGGCGGTACAGGTGCGTCACCTCTTACTTCTATTAAGCATGCTGGTTCTCCTTGGGAAATTGGCCTTGCTGAAACTCAGCAAACACTTGTTCTGAATAATTTACGCTCACGCATTGCCTTGCAGGTTGATGGTGGTTTGCGTACTGGACGTGATGTATTAATTGGAGCGCTTCTTGGTGCTGACGAATTTGGTTTTGCTACAGCACCATTGATTGCGGCTGGTTGTTTGATGATGCGCAAGTGTCATTTGAACACCTGCCCGGTTGGTATTGCAACACAAGACCCCGTGCTACGAAAGCGCTTTAAAGGTGCCCCTGAACATGTGATTAACTACTTCTTCTTCGTTGCTGAAGAAGTGAGAACGTTGATGGCTGAACTTGGCGTTAAGTCTTTAACTGAGCTTGTTGGTCATTCTGAATATCTTGAAAAAGATACAGCCATTGATCATTGGAAAGCTCAAGGTCTTGACTTCACGAACCTCTTCCATCGCCCTGACGTTGGCGATGAAATTGGAATTCATCACAGCGAACTACAAAAACATATGATTGATGACATTCTTGATCGTAAACTGATTGAGCTCGCCAAACCAGCTATTGAAGATGGCAAGGCTGTGAAAATCGACCTACCTATCACCAATATTGATCGCTCAACAGGTGCGATGCTTTCAGGCGAAATTGCTTTAAAGCATGGTGTTCAAGGATTGCCTGATGACAGTGTTTGGGCCACATTGCGCGGTACTTGCGGACAGAGCTTTGGTGCATTTGTTGCACAAGGCGTTACACTAGACCTTATTGGTGTTGGTAATGACTATGTTGGTAAAGGTCTTTCTGGTGGTCGGTTGATAGTTAGACCACCTGTGGAATCTGGCATTGTTCCTGAAGAGAGCATTATTGTTGGTAATACTGTTCTTTATGGCGCTGTTTCTGGCGAGGCATATTTACGCGGTGTTGCAGGTGAGCGTTTTGCGGTTCGTAACTCAGGCGCAATAGCTGTTGTTGAAGGTACTGGCGATCATGGTTGTGAGTATATGACTGGCGGCGTTGTTGTTGTGCTTGGTGAAACAGGGAGAAACTTTGCTGCTGGTATGTCTGGTGGTATTGCCTATGTTTATGACGAAGCAGATGATTTTGAACGGCGTTGTAACATGGCGATGGTTGATCTTGAGCCTATTGTTCAAGAAGAAGACAGCCTTTCTTCTAAGAGCCATCAATCTGGTGATCTTGAGTCGCATGGTCTTGTTGACGTGATGCATGACATGACAACTATGGATGCTGAGCGCCTTTATCAACTGATTGAACGTCATGCTCATTATACGGGCTCTACGCGAGCAAAAGAGATTTTGGCGAACTGGGAAACCAGCTTATCCAAATTTGTGAAAGTTATGCCTGTTGAATATAGACGTGCGTTGTTAGAAATGTCGCGTCAGCAAAATAATACACCTGAAGGTGAATTAGAAATTGGTTTGAGAGGGGATAAGTAATGGGTAAAATTACTGGATTTCTTGAAATTGAAAAACAAGAACGCTCTTATAAGCCAGCGTCTGATCGTATTCGTCATTATGATGAGTTCGTTATACCTTTATCTGAAGAGCAGGTAAAGGGACAGGCTGCGCGTTGTATGGATTGCGGTATTCCTTTCTGTCATACGGGTTGCCCGGTGAATAACCAAATTCCAGATTGGAATGATTTGGTATTTAATGACGATTGGAAGGAGGCTTCCGAGAATTTGCATTCAACCAATAACTTCCCTGAATTTACTGGCCGCATTTGTCCAGCCCCTTGTGAAGCTGCTTGCACGCTAAACCTTGAAGAAATGCCTGTTTCTATCAAGACAGTTGAATGTGCGATTGTTGACAAGGCCTGGGAAAATGGTTGGTTACCGCCAGTACAAGCGCCATCACAATCTGGCAAACGTGTTGCTGTTGTTGGTGCTGGTCCAGCTGGTATGGCAGCGGCTCAACAACTTGCACGCGCTGGTCATGATGTTCACCTTTATGAAAAGAATAACAAAGCTGGCGGATTGCTTAGATATGGCATTCCTGACTTTAAACTCGATAAAAAATTAATTGATCGCCGTGTGAGCCAAATGGAGCAAGAAGGTGTTACCTTCCACACAGGTATTAATGTTGGTTTTGATAAATCCATTGAAGATTTACGTGATGAGCATGATGCTCTCTTGCTAACTGGTGGCTCGGAAGATCCGCGTGATCTACCAATTCCAGGACGAGATTTACATGGTGTGCATTTTGCCATGGATTTCCTTACTCAACAAAACCGCCGTGTTTCTAACGAACCTATCACTCAATATGAGCCGATTTTAGCAGAAGGCAAACATGTTGTTGTTATTGGCGGCGGCGACACTGGGTCTGACTGTATTGGCACATCTATTCGCCAAGGCTGTCTCTCTGTAACTCAATTAGAGATTATGCCAAAGCCCCCAGAAGCTGAAGACAAGCTTATGACATGGCCTCACTGGCCTCTGAAAATGCGCACATCTAGCAGCCAAGCTGAAGGAGCGGAGCGTGACTGGTCTGTTATGACTTCTGAATTCAAAGGCAGTGCTGGTAAGGTGACGGCTATTAATTGCGTCAAGGTTGACGAG